>NZ_ATHO01000010.1 GCF_000445065.1 Sphingobium quisquiliarum P25
AAGGTGGCGGCGTCGATCAGCGGCGCCAGCGCTTCCGCCTCGTCGCGGCGGTAAGCGGCGGTGATCGCCTGCCGCAGCGGCGTCGCGGGACGGATCGGGGGCGCGAAATGCGCGAAGGGTGCGTGATGGGTCATGCGGCCGCCATGATAACAGCCCACACGGCATTTTGCCTCATCTCTACTGGTTCAGGGACCGGATTGTCCGCAAGCCATGCGCCCCAGCAAGGTTGACGGACGCGATTTCCGCAGTAGAGCTTCGCCGGGAAAGTGATCAGCCCTTCACCTTTTTGCGGGGCTGGTGCGGTGGAAATTGCATGATTGGCAAGGAAGCATGACAAACAGCAAGTCGGCCCTGGACGGCATCCGCGTTATCGACATGAGCCGTGTGTTCGCTGGCCCCATCGGCGCGCAGATATTGGGCGACCTTGGCGCTGACGTCATCAAGGTCGAACGGCCGAAGGTTGGCGACGACGGGCGCGGCTATGGCCTTGCATGGGTTCCGGGCAAGGATGGCCTCGACACGCGCCAGTCCAGCTTCTTCACCGCGTCCAACCGCAACAAACGGTCGATCACCGTCAATCATTCCAAGCCCGAAGGGCAGGCGATCATCCGCGAGCTTGTGAAGACGGCGGACGTCCTCATCGAAAATTACAAGGTCGGCGACCTCAAGCGCTTCGGCCTGGATTATGAAAGCCTCAAGGACATTAATCCGCGCCTCATCTACTGTTCGGTCACTGGCTTTGGCCAGACCGGGCCGATGGCGGCGCGGGCGGGATATGACGGGCTGTTCCAGGCGATTGGCGGCATGATGGCGGTCACCGGCATTCCCGATGGCCAGCCCGGCGCGGGGCCGTTGAAGGCGGGGCCGAGCCTTGTCGACTTCATCACCGGCCATAATGCCGCGCTCGCCGTGCTGGGCGCTCTCATGCACCGGGAACGGACGGGCGAAGGGCAGTTCATCGACATCGCCCTGCTCGACAGTTCGGTGGCGATGGTCAGCCACATCATGCAGGATTATCTGATCGGCGGCGTCGCTCCGCCCCGTTTCGGCAATGGCGGCAATGGCGGCGGCCCGGCCGACGTCATCTCATGCAGCGACGGCATCATGTATCTGAGCGCGGGCGGCGACGAGCATTGGCGGCGCCTGACCGTGCTGATGGAGCAGCCGGAGCTTTACGAAGACGAACGGTTCAACTCCAACATGAAGCGCGCCAAGCTGAATCGCGCCGAGTTGATGGACATCATCAATGAATGGAGCCGCGCCTTCACCACGGCACAGTTGCAGGCCATGTTCGACGATGCCGGCATCCCCGCCGCGCGCTACAACGATCTGGCCGAAGTCTGGGACGAACCGCAGGTCCAGCATCGCAAGCTGCGCGCGGCGACGCCGCACCCCTGGGCGGAAAGCGGATCGGTCGACCTGATCGCCAGCCCGCTCGCCCATATGTCCAGAACGCCCGCCACCATCCGCACGGCCCCGCCCCTGATCGGCGAACATACGCAGGAAGTGCTGAGCGCCATCGGCTATGACGACGCAGCCATAGCCGAATTGCGCGCCAAGGACGTGATCTGAGCTAATTCTTGCGCCGCTTCAGGCTTGGCACGCGCATGTGAGATCGTCACCCCGGACCTGATCCGGCGTGACGCTTCTTCTCTGAGGTTGCCAAAGCATCGGACCGGGGCGACGGGAAAAGAGCCCCTAAGCCGATCGCGCCCTAACGTTCCTCCAGCTCATTGAATACGGAATGGACGATCGAGGCGCGTTCCTCATTGTTGAGGTCGATCGACACCGTGATCGCCGTGTCGATCGGCGCGTCCGTCCTGTCTTCTTCCAGCGGCGCGGCGGCATCGCCTCCGTTCACCGCCTGGCCGACGCTGTTTTCCTGGCCCACGGGCGTGACGAAGATGTCGGTGCGTTCAAAGCCATGTTCCTGCACCAGCCGCTCGATCGCCAGTTCGGCGTCGCGGCGCGTGGGGAAGACATGCTCTATCGTCGTGCTCATATGAACTCTCCAAATCTGGTCACTTCCGGCGTTCAGGTCGGTCCGCCGCTTCCGTCTGGCACGGCAAGAGTGGATCGCGGCCGCTTTGGTTCCTTGGGGATGGGGCAGGAACGCTGAATGGGCGGCTTTGCCCGATGGATCACGCGGCAGGAGGATGTGATTAGCGCTGCCGCTCATCGCAAATCGATTGCGCTGTCCCGCTGGCCGGGCAAAGAGTGGGTGCAAAGGGCGGGGGAAGAAGCGATGTTCATGAAGTTCAGTCCGCTGGCATGCGCGGCCGCGATCCTGGCCGCCCTCATGCCCGCGGCGGCGCTTGCGGACGATCCGCAAGATCCCTCGATGCGCAGCGCGGCGGCACGCGCCCGCGACCGCGCCGCCATCAAGCAGATGAACCAGCGGCAGCTCGCCTATGTCCGCCAACGCGATGCGCGCAACGGCGTGACCTATCGCGTGCCGCGCCGGGACCGCGACGCCTATGAAAGCGCGCAGGCCGACTATGCGCAGAAAATGGCCGCCTGGCGGCGCGCCGTGGCCGCATGTAATGCGGGCCGCTGGGAATATTGCGACGATTGAGCAGACCAGCGCTGGGGCGGCCGCGCGGCGCATAATGGGTAAGCCCTTCGCCCTTCGGACGGCCCGGCCATTTTGCTCTATCGTCGCGCCATGCTTTTCAACCCGTCCTGGCGCAATCGGGCGAGTTCCCATTGTTTTGCATGGTTCGACCGGGGCAGGCGGATAGCGCGCCGTCTGGCGTTCCGCTATGCCCTGCACTCCATAATCGGGCTTCTGTTCCTCGCCCTGTTCCTGCGCCAGATTGACCTTGGCGGCGTGATCGCCATCGCCAGGCAAGTCTGGGTTGCGCCTCTCGTCATCGCCCTGCTCGCCTATGCGGTGGATTTTCTGCTCCGGGCCGTGCGCTTCTGGATAGTGCTGGAATCGGTTTCCGGCCGCCGCCTGCCGTTCCGCCGCGTGCCCGGCCCGTTCGTCGCCAGCTTCGGGATCAGCGACCTGCTGCCGTTGCGCGCGGGCGACGTCTTCCGCCTGCTCTGGTTCCAGCGGCAGATGGCGCTGCCCGCGAGCGGGGTGCTGGGCGCGATGATGGTCGAACGCTTCCTCGACCTCGCGACGCTGCTTCTGCTCGCGGTCGCGGTGGCGGGCTGGCATCTGGACGGCCACTGGCTTTTCTACCTCGCCCTGCTCGCGGGCGGCTGCATCGCCACGCCGATGCTCACGGCCGCCGCCGGGCGGTGGGCCCGGCGCTCGCGCACAATGCGGTGGGCGTGGATCAGGGGGCTGGTGTCCGCGCTCGATACGTTCCGCATCCTCCGCTCGCCTGGGCTGGCGGTGAGCGTGACCGGCCTCTCGCTTGCGGCCTGGCTGCTGGAGGCGGCGGTGCTGCTGGGCGCGTGGATCAGCCTTGGCGGCGCGGCGGAGGCATGGGCCGCGCCCATGGCGGCGTTCGTGACCAGCACGCTTGGCACGCTGTTTCCGGGGCTTCCGGGGCATTTCGGCACGTTCGAACTGTTCGGACTGGAAATGTTCGCGCGGGTCGGCGTCGCGCCTGACTTCGCGGCGGCCGTGCTGTTGCTCGCCCATCTGATGCTGTGGGCGCCTACGGCCCTGTTCGCGATCGGCTGGCTGCCGTTCAGCCGGTCACGACAGGCGGCGCACTAAACCGATCGCGCGCTGCCGGATGCCGGAGCGGTGGGGCGAAGCGCTCTCGTCCCGCCCCCGATGCGCCCGGAACCAGTCATAGCTGTCCGCCAGCATGTCGCTATTGCCGTGGCGCGGCCGCCAGCCCAGCGCCTTCAGGGGCGCGACATCGAAATAGCAGTCCCGGTGATAGGTGCGATATTGCCAGGGAACCAGCGGCGACAATCCCGTCAACCGCAGCGCCCCCAGCACGGCCATGGCCGGAGCGGCCGGCAGGCCGGTGACGCGCGACCGGCTTCCCGCATGCGCGATCAGCCCTTCAAGATCGCCGCGCAAAGTCCCGAACCTGTCAGTCCCCACATTGTAGCTCCCCGTCCGCCCGACCGAAAGGAGCAGCAATATGGCCTCTATCAGGTCATCGACATGGATGAACTGGATGTGATTGCTCCCGTCGCCGATGATGTAGAGCCGCCGCCCCTCCGCGATCCAGTGGAACAGGATCTGGTAGATGCCCAGCCGCCCCGCGCCCAATGTCGCGCGCGGGCGGACGATGTAGAGCGGCAGGCCCGCCGCGCCGCAGATCTCCGTCACGATCCGCTCCCCGGCCAGCTTCGACCGGCCATAGCTTTCGAACGGCCGTGGCACCGTCTCATCGGTAATCGGCCCCTGGGGAGGCAGGCCGTAGACGGCTGTGCTGCTGACATGGACGAAGGCGCTCGCCCCCGCCCGCACTGCTTCTTCCGCGACCAGGCGGGCCCCTTCGACATTGACCCGCCGATAGTCCCGACCCGCCCCGGATTGCGCCACCAGCGCGGCATGGTGGTGCACCACATCGACGCCCCGCATCGCTTCGGCGACGGCCTGCCGGTCGCAAATGTCGCCCTGATGAAAGCCGATCCCGGCGAACAAGGCGGGGTCGCGCACCCGATCAAGCACGCGCACCCTGTCGCCCCCTTCATGCAGCCGCTGCGCCAGCCGCGCGCCGATGAAGCCCGACCCGCCGGTAACAAGATGCGTCTTCAAGCAAACCGCCTTTCAATTGCGTGCAGCGCGTTGCGATGGGCAATCGCCATCACCGACCCCTGCGGATTGGCGATGGTCGGCCCGCACATCAGCGATGCGTCGGCGATGCGCAGCCCGTCGCCATCATGCACCCGCCCCCAGCTGTCCGTGGCGCTCAACCGCCGGTCCTCCCCCATCGGGCAGGACGCGAAGACATGCACCGACGTCAGCATGGCCGACCTGCGCGGCAGGCGGCCGGGCAGGGACGCGAGTTCATCCACCGAATGAAGCATGGGAAAGCCCGGCAGGCATGGCTGCACCGCCTCCGCCCCGGCGGCGAACAGGGCGCGCATCAGGTGCTTCAGGCCGTCATACAGATCGTCCAGATCGCCGCCCTCGTGCCGCACCGACACCAGCGGATCGCGCGCCAGCGGCAGGCCGCGCACCCGCGCATGGCCGGTGCCGTTCTGCACATAATAGATGCCCATGCGCGCCGCATCCGCCGCGATCCGCCGCCGCATCTGCGGGCTCCCCGCCAGCGCGAGCGCGAGCAGGGCGGGCGAACTGATCGAACAGCCGATGCCGAAGCGCGGCTCGAACATCTTGATCTGGTGCACGGGATCGGGATCGCCGGGCCGATTGACCGGCCTGTCGAACAGAGCCACCGCCTTCAGCATGGGATGAAAGCGCAGGCTGTTGCCGACATTATGCCGGAAACCCGAACGCCGCAGCAGCGCGGGCGTCTGCACCGCGCCGCAGGCGATGAAAAGCGCGTCCGCCTCGATCGTCACCTCGCGCCCCTGATGCAGCGTGGCGGCATGCCACTGCTTGCCATTCCGGCGGATGCGCAGCGCGCGCATATTCGCCATCACCTGCCCGCCCGCCCTGCGGAACCGGGGGATGAAGGTCGCGCTCATCGACTGCTTCCGTCCGCTTTCATAATCATAGAGGCGCGGCGCCTGGATCGTTTCCCACCCCAGCTCCCCCGCCCCGTCGCCCAGCCGTTGCGACAAGGGCGGCGCGCTGCCCGGCAGGAACGCGATGCGGGCCGTCCCCTCGCAGGCGGCGAAATGCGGGGCCAGCAGGTCCGGCGATAGCTGTTCCACCCGGTAGGCCTTTGCCCATTGCTCCAGCACATAGGGCGGCGTGCGGTGATAAAGGCCGCGATTGACCTCGCTCCCGCCGCCGACGCAACATCCCTCGACATAGCTGATGGAAGGCTTGCCAAAGGCCATGCCGATGCCAGCATTACGGTATTTCCGCAGTATCTCGTCGCCGGAAAAATGCGCGCAGGCGTCGAGCGGCAGGTCGTCCCCCTCCTCCACCAGCAAGGTTTCATAGCCAGCCTCTGCGCACAAGGCGGCCGTAACCGCGCCGCCCGGCCCGGAGCCGATGACGGCGACATGCGTGCGCAGCCGGTCAGCCATGCGGGTCCTCGTCCGGCCACAGGCCAAACAGCGAAAGGCTGATGTAAAAGGTCATCAGCATCCGCGCGGCACCGATGGGCGATGCTTCCCAGCTTTCCATCTGCCGCAGCCTTTCCGCCGGTGGCAGCCGGTGAAAGGGCCGCCGCCGCCGGACGATCGGCCAGGCATCGAACAACAGGGTCGCCGCGCGCAGGGGCGGCCGCAGATAGGCGGGCATCCCGGCGAAGCTGTCCAGCACGAAACGGCTCGCCGCTTCGGACCGGCCGCTGGCGCCCTGCTCGCGCAAGGCGACCGTTTCGGCAAGCGCCCGCACGGTGGCGGCGAAATCAGCAGGCATGCTGGAACAGCGGATCGTTGAAGTCGCGGAAATCGCGGCCCCGGATCAGCACCCGCACGCCTGCCCGGCGCGCCGCTTCGCCGTCGCGATCGTCCCGGTCGCCGATCATCATGGTCCGTTCCGCCGTCGTGTTCGCCTGCGCCATCAGCCACAGCAGCCCCGCCGGGTCCGGCTTCAACCGGCCCACATCCTCCGCCGCGACGGTCAAATGCGCCGACAGGCCCAGCGCCGCCAGCTTGTCCTCCGCCTTGTAATCCGAAAAGACCGCGACCGCCCGCCGCCTGCCCAGCTTCGCGAACAGCCCATCCACCCCCGGCGTGCGGTGGCGGCGCAGCAGGGGCAGCGGCCGCCGCTCCATCCACTCCGCCACGGTGGCGCGCACGGCGTCGGGGCAGCGGCCCGCCAGCCTGTATTGCTCCGATACGAAGTCCACTGTCATCCCGCTCCCCATCGTTTCGCGCTGGCGGCGGTAGGCCGACAGGGTGCGCACCGCCGCAAGGCTGCGGGTGCGGATCGCGTCCCCCATCAGCAGCCTTGCCATCCGCCACCGCAGGCTGCGCTGGTCATAGAGCGTCCCATCCATGTCGAAGACGATCAGGTCGAATGCGTCCCAGGCGATCGCCGCACTCATTGCCGTGCATAGACCGAACCGGGCGCGGACAGGTCGCGCAGGAAGGGAAGGTCGACCAGCGACAGCGCGGCGAGCGTCATCACCACGACCAGGGCCGCCGTCATCAGGCGGCGCGACCGGAACAGCCGTTCGGGGCGCGAGGCCACCGACCCGCTGCGCATCGCCAGCCAGAAATAGCTGGCGAACAGGATGGCGATGAACGGCAGGGCGAAAATATATTCCTCCCGGTAACGGATGAAGAACACCGCCAGGAAGAATGCCGACAGCATGGCGTAGAGCAGGCAGGATACCGACAGGGTCTCGGCGGTATAGCGGCCGAACGACCGGCGGTAGCGGGCCAGCAGGTCGGCGCCGCCATCGGCCGTTATGTCGCGATATTCGGCCAGCCGCTTCGCCGCCATCAGGAACGCGCCGCCCATCCAGTATGCCAGCATCAACGTCATGGGCGCGCGGCTGAACGGTTCGACCATCGTCCAGCCCAGCATCAGGCGGATGGGGTTGTTGATGCTTTCGCTCAGCACGTCCAGATAGACGCGATCCTTGGTCCGCACCGGCGGGACATTGTAGATCAGGCCCGACAGGACGAAGGCGGCCGCCGTCCATGTGAACAGCGCGCCCAGATGCGTCGCCAGCCAAAGCCCCACGATCACCAGCAGCAGATATTCGGTATAGACGATGGGCGGCGACAGGCTGCGGTGGACGGCGGTCCGCGCCGATTTCAACGGGTGGAATGCGTCGAAATCGCGGTCCAGCCATTCGTTCATGACATAGTTGGCCGATGCGATGGCGATGGCGCTCAAAAGGCCGATCAGCACCGTCAGCGCCTTCGTCTCCGTCGCCGGATCGCGCAGCAGATGCGCCAGGATGATGCCCGGCACGATGAAGATATGCTTCGTCATGTGATCGAGGCGGGCGATGGCGATATAGTCACGCAGACGCCCTGGTTGCGAAGGAATCGTTCCGGCTGTCGCCGCTTTGCTGTTCATGTTTCTACCCCACCTCATTGCGTTTCACTCGCGTTCTTCTGCGGTGCGCCCCGATAGATGACGCCGTCGCTCAGACGCGCCACGCGGATCAGCTTCAACCGGTCGGCCAACTCATGCTCTGGCGGCATGTAGAAGCGCCAATCGACCTTGTTCAGGAACACGACATAGGCATCTCCTCGCATCAGATCGGCGCGCGCCCGGGCAAGCTGCGCCGCATAGGGAAAGGCAGGCTCGTCGCGGCCCGTGCGCAGTTCGAAGACCATGGGGATGTAGCGCGCCGGGCGGCGCAGCAGATAACCGATCGCATCCGCGCCATTGCTGTAGAGCACGGCGTCCCTGGGCAGCGCGGCGACGGCGGCGATGGCGGGCGAATGCCGCCAGCTCAGCGACGCATAACCCTCGCCATGGCGATAGACGTCATGGGTGCGCACCGCCGTGCGCACCGTATGTCCCGCGATCATGACGCAGGCGACGCCCGCCA
>NZ_ATHO01000011.1 GCF_000445065.1 Sphingobium quisquiliarum P25
TCAGGGCAACCTGACCTTCGAAGGAGATGCGTCGGACCTCGTCTTCGTCCAGCGCCGGATCGATGGCCGCACCGCCACCTTCGTCCATAACCGCGGCGGCAGCGCCCGCAATGTGACGCTCACCTTGCCGCAGGCGGGCGGTGTCACGCGGTGGCAGGCGATGGACGGTTCCATCACGCCCCAGCCGGCGATCGCGGCGGGCGGATCGACTCGCGTGCCGCTGTCGCTGGGCGGCGGCGAAAGCGCGCTTCTGCTGCTCGATCCGCGCACGGCGGCGCAGCCAGTGCCGCAGCCAGCCGCCATCGGCTCCCTGACGCTGCCTGCCGATGGCTGGTCGCTGTCGGTAAAGGGCCATGCCTCGCGCAAACCCTATGCCCATGATTTCGGCAAGGTGACGCTCAGGGACTGGCGCGAGGTGCCGGAACTGGCGGGCTTTGCGGGGGAGGCGGTCTATAGCCGCTCCATCACCGTCGATCCCGCTTGCCTCGCGGCGGGAACGAAGCTGACGCTCGACCTGGGGCGGGTGCATGACATGGCGACGGTCACCGTCAATGGCCGCACCCTGCCGCCGGTGATCGCCTCGCCCTTCAGGGCTGACCTGACCGGCGCGTTGAAACCGGGCGTCAACAGCCTGACGGTCACCATCGCCAACGTGCCGCAAAATGCGATGGTCGATCCGAAAAGCGCATCCTTCAAGAAGCTGCAACCCATTGCCGCCGGTTGGCTCGGCCCCGTGCGGCTGACCGCCAGCCGTTAGCTGTTCCGCCAGCGGCTCGGCGACGTGCCGGTCCACTGGCGAAATGCGCGGCAGAAAGAGCCGGTGTCGCTGAAATGCGCCCGCCGTCCCACTTCCGCTATGGACAGCCGTCCATCGCGCAGCAGGTGCGCGGCAATGTCGCGCCGGGCATTGGCCTTGATCCGCGACAATGACGTGCCCTCTGCGGTCAGGCGGCGTTTCAGCGTCGCGATGCTGATGCTGAACCGGCGCGCCAGTTCGTCCGCCGTCGCGGGCGCGTCCCCGCTCGCCAGCATCGATGCGTAGAGGTGCGAAATCCGGTCCGACAGCGGCGTCTGCTTGGACTGCGGCTCCTCTATGTCGAAGGGGAAGCGCTCCAGCAGCAGATCCAGTTCATGATGGTCGCGCACCACCGGCCGGTCGAGATAGCGGGCGGGAAAGCGCAGCCTGTTTTCCGGCGCATGATGTTCGACCGGATAGGGCAGCAGATAGGCCACGGTCCGCGCGTCCATCAGCGGCGGATAGCGCATCGCCGCGCCCGACAGCGGAATATCCTCCCCGATCAGCCAGCCGAACAGCCGGTGATGGGTGGCAAGTCCCGTCAGGTCCGACAGATAGGCGCAACTGTTTCGGACCTTGCGGATCGTCGCCATGTCCAGCCGCGCTTCCCCGCCAGCGATCGTCAGCGTCAGCCGCCCGGTGCGCGGGGCGAGCAGGGCGAAGAACTGGTCCATCCGCGCGATCACGTCGCGCAGCGTGCGGCAGGTGATGATGGCATAGCACATCATGTCGACGCCGCCCTTGGTCAGCGACGTGCGGCCCTCCTGCCGCGCCGCCACCTCGTCCAGCATCGCTGTCGCGCGGGCATATAGGCGGGTGAAATCCGCGTGCGCGATGCTGTCGCGATCGTCCCGTCTCTCGATCAGCATTGTGCCCAGCGCGGGCAGACCGGCGCTGCGCAGGAAGCGTTCGGGCGAACCGCCATGTTCCGCGACCATCCGCAACAGGTCGCGCGCCACGCCTGCGGGCACGCGCCCCGGCACCGGCCGCGACAGTTGCTTGTTGGGGATGAGCGATTTGGTCATGGCCTTTGAGCTATTCCGCCATTTCCTCGCCCGGCGCAATCGGGGAAACAGCATGGCAAGGACAGCTAAGGAGCGGAACAGGGATGACGGCCGACGAACAGTTGCTTGCGCGGATCGACCGGCTGGAATCGCTTGACGCCATCCGCCAGCTTGCGGCCAAATATTCTCTCGCGCTCGACATGCGCGATTCCGATGCCTGGGTGAACCTCTTCCCCGAAGATGTGCGCGTGGGCGGCGGCAAAACCGGCCGCAAGGCGCTGCGCGACTGGTTCGACGAAACCCATTCGATGCAGTTCGACGGAACGTCCCATCATATCGGCGGCCACATCATCGATTTCGACGATCCCGACCATGCCCAGGGAGTCGTCTATTCGAAGAATGAACATGAAACCGGACCCGAATGGGTCATCATGCAAATGATGTATTTCGATCAGTATGAAAGGATCGGCGGCCGCTGGTTTTTCCGCCGCCGCCTGCCGCTCTACTGGTATGCGACCGACCTCAACAAGCCGCCCATTGGGGATCGCAAGATGCGCTGGCCGGGCCACCCGCCCTATCATGGCAGCTTCCATGATCTGTTCCCTAGCTGGAAAAGCTATTGGGAACGGCAGGGCCAGCCGCATGACGGCCCGGTCGAGCCGCCCGCGCCCCTGGAAAAGTTCATCGAAACCATGCGGCGCGGCGCGCCCCTTCCCAAACCTCGCGTGCGGAGCTGATCGCCCATGGCCAATCCTAATGTCGAAGCGGTGAAAATCCTTTTCCAGGGCTATTTCGACGCCTGGAAAACCCGCACCATCCCGGTGCCTCCGCGCGGCCTGCTCGTCTGGGCGCCCGGAGCGGTGGCGGAGATTGGCGGCCACAGCATCGCTGTCGATCCGCACGATGTCGCGGACGATCCCTTCTTCCTCCAGATCGAGGCCGAATTTTACTGGTCCGCCATTCCCGATTGGCGCGTCACGGAACTGGACGTGGCGGGCAGCGACCATAGCGTCATGTCCTTCGCCAGGTTCGAAGGGACCGGGCCGGACGGCGTCGCGCTCGATCCGATCTGGCTGGCCGATCGCTGGCATTTCGACGCTCAGGGCCGCATCGCCCGCTGGCAGCAGGTGACCGACCTTGCCGCCTGGGCGCGCTGGACCGGGCTGACGGGCCAGGACTATCCGGCCTACATCGCGGAAGCCTTTGCCAAGAGCGGCCAGCCGCCCCGGTTCGTGCCATGACCGACATCTTCTCTCCCGTAACCCTGGGTGACATCGCCCTTGCCAACCGCATCGTCATGGCGCCCATGACCCGCGATCGCGCGGGTCCCGGCGATGTCCCGACCGATACAATGGTCGACTATTATCGCCAGCGGGCGAGCGCGGGCCTGATCGTGACCGAGGGCACCCAGCCTTCGCCCACGGGCAAGGGCTATTGGCGCACCCCCGGCATCCACAGCGCCGATCAGGTCGCGGGCTGGCGCAAGGTGGCGGACGCAGTGCACGGGGCGGGCGGCAGGATCGTCATGCAGCTCATGCATGTCGGCCGCGCCGCCGTTCAGGCGAACAAGGACCCCGGCGCTGAAACCGTCGCGCCGTCCGCCATCCCCTGTCCCGACAAGATACCGGGTCCCGATGGCGTGCCGGTCGAAACCGCGATGCCGCGCGCGCTGGAAACGGATGAAATCCCCGCCGTCATCGCCGAATATGCCGCCGCCGCGCGCAACGCCATCGCTGCGGGAATGGACGGGGTGGAGCTGCATTGCGCCAGCGGCTACCTGCCCATGCAATTCCTGTCGACCAACAGCAATCAGCGGACGGACCGTTATGGCGGACCTGTCGAAAACCGCATCCGCTTCGTGGTGGAAACGCTCCAGGCGCTGGCCGAAACCGTTGGCCCCGGCCGCGTCGGCTTTCGCATCTGCCCCGGCGTCCGCTTCAACGGCATGGACGATGCCGACCCGCACGAAACCTACGCCGCGCTGCTCAGGGCGGTGGACGGGATGGGCCTTGCCTATTGCCACCTCATCCACATTCCCTTGGAAGGGCAGGACGCGCTGGACCTCGTCAATGTCAACTGGAGCGGCGCGGTGATCGAAAATGCGGGCCTGACGCTGGACAAGGCGAAGGCGGTTCTGGCGGAGGGCAAGGCGCAGGCCGTCTCCTTCGGCTATCTCTACATCGCCAATCCAGACCTGGCAGAGCGCTTCCGGTCCGGCGCGCCGCTGGCCAAGGCTGCGCGCGAATATTTCTACACCGGCATGGGCGACGACCGCCGGGGCTATACCGACTATCCGGCGCATAACGCCTGACAAGAAGACGATTTTCAGGAGAGAGAGAGCATGCTCAGGCTGTTGGAAGGACGCGCCGCGCTCGTCACGGGCGGCGGACAGGGCGTGGGGCAGGGCGTCGCCCGCGCCCTTGCGGCGGCTGGCGCACGGGTCGCCATCGCCCAGCGCAACGCCGGACAGGGCGAGGAAGAAGCGCGCCATCTGCGCGACGTGCACGGGGTCGACGCCTTCTTCATCAGGACCGACGTGACCCAATCCGCGCAGGTGGAGGCGATGGTCAGGGCGACGCAGGATCGCTTCGGCCAGCTCGACATATTGGTGAACAATGCCGGGGCCAGCTTTCCCAAGCGCGTTGAACAGCATAGCGACGAAGATATGATGGGCTCCTTCGCCCTTAACTATTATGCGGTCTTCTGGGCGATGAAGGCTGCCTTCCCGATCATGAAGGCGCAAGGCTATGGCCGGATCATCAACATGGGCTCCTTGAACGGCGTGAACGCCCATATGTTCACCGTCGCCTATAATGCCAGCAAGGAAGCGATGCGCGCGCTCACCCGCACGGCAGCGGTTGAGTGGGGGGCGCACGGCATCACCTGCAACATCATCTGCCCCGCCGCCAACAGTCCGCAGGCGAGCGACTATTTCGCCGCCAATCCGGAAATGGCGGATGCGATCCTGCAACAGATCCCGGCAGGCCGCTTCGGCGATGCGGAAAGGGATATCGGCCCCGCCGCCGTCTTTCTGGCCAGCGAAGGCAGCGGCTATGTCAACGGCAACACCATCTTCGCGAGCGGCGGATCGCAGGTGAACGGCGTGTCCTGGCGCCCGCATGTGGAGGATTGACCGGTATGGAGCGGCTGAAGAACAAGCGTGCGGTCGTGACCGGCGGCGCGCAGGGGATCGGTGCGGCCATCGCCCGGCGGCTTGCGGCGGAGGGCGCGGTCGTCGCGCTGCTCGACCTTGATGCAAAGGCGGCGGGCGCAGTGCTGCCGTCGCCCCATGCCGGTATCGCCTGCGACGTGTCCGACAGCGCGTCGGTGGACGCCGCCTTTGCGGAAGTGAAGGCGCGGCTCGGCGGCGTCGACCTGCTCGTCAACAATGCCGGGCGCGGCAGCGCGCCAGGCGACGGCATGGACCAATATTATGCGGCGCAGGCCGCGCAGGCGGCGGGGGAGCAGGTCTTCGCCGACCAGACCATCCACTGCTCGGACGAAGGCTGGGCGGGCGTCATGGCCGTGACGCTGGACGGCGTGTTCAAATGCTCCCGCGCGGCGGTGCGGCTGATGGCGGAGCAGGGGACCGGCGGGGCCATCGTCAATATCGGCTCGACGGCGGCGGTGAAGGGCGACGGGCCGGTGCCTTATTGCGCGGCCAAGGCGGCGGTGCTGGGCATGACACGGGCGATGGCGCGCGAACTTGCGCCGCGCGGCATCCGGGTGAACGCCGTCAATCCCGGCGCGACCGAAACGCCCATCTATGCTGGCCTGCCCGACGAACTGAAGGCGACGATCGCCGCCGATAGCCTGATGAAGCGGCTGGCTCATCCTGACGAGATCGCGGGCGCGGTCGCCTTTCTCGCCAGCGGCGACGGCAGCTTCGCGACGGGCAGCGTCGTGACCGTGAACGGCGGCGCCTATTTTTCCTGACATGGGGAAAGGATCGGGCATGGGGCAACTGGATGGCAAGGTGGCGATCGTCACTGGCGGCGCGCGCGGCGTGGCCAAGGGCGTGGCGACGGCTTTCGTGAAGGCGGGCGCGAGGCTGCTGATCGTCGATCGCGAGGTGGAGTTGGGCCGGGCGACAGAGGCGGAGCTGCGGGCGCTTGGCGGCGATGCTGTCTTCCTGGCAGCGGACCTCGCGGATCGCAACGCGCTCCCCTCCGTCGTCTCGACGGCGATCGATCGTTTCGGCAAGCTCGATATTCTGGTCAATGCGGCGCAGGCCTCACGCCAGTTGCCGCTTGCCGAAACCACGGACGAGGCGATGGAGCTGTCCTTCGCCACCGGCTTCTGGCCAAGCTTCGCCCTGATGCGCGCAGCCTATCCGCACCTGGTCGAAACCAGGGGGTGCGTCATCAATTTCGGCAGTGGCGCGGCGTTCGACGGCCTGCCAACGCAGGGGTCCTACGCCGCCGCCAAGGAAGCGATCCGCGCCATATCGAAGGTCGCCGCCAACGAATGGGGGCCGCAGGGCGTTCGCGTCAACGTCATCTGCCCTTTCGCCAACTCTCCCGGCGTGCAGATGTGGCGCGAACATGCGCCTGATGATTATGCCGCACAGATCGACAAGGTCGCGCTTCGCCGCATTGGCGATTGCGAACGGGATATCGGTGCGGCTGCTACTTTCCTGGCGAGTGACGCGGCCGCTTATATAACCGGACAGACATTGATGGTCGATGGCGGGCAGACGAAGGCCTTCTGACGCATTAAAGCGATTGGCTTGCTACGGGACGACAAGGAGAAGAAGGATGTCACAGGCCTGGATGGACCGGCTGGAGCTTCAAGACTTGGTAATGCGCTATTGCCGCGCCTGCGACCGCCGCGACTTCGCGCTGGTCCGCTCGCTCTATCATGACGATGCGATCGACGACCATGGCACGATGTTCAGGGGCGGCCCGGATGAATTCGTCGCCTGGTTGCCGGAAGCCACCGCCCATTGGGACCTCACCCGCCACAGCATCACCAACAGCCTGTTCGTCATCGACGGGGATCGTGCGGAAGGCGAGCATTATGTCGAAGCCTGGCACCGGACACCCGCCCCGGACGCGCGCCTGTTCATCGTTCTTGGCCGCTATCTCGACCGCTATGAAAAGCGCGATGGCGCGTGGAAATTCCTCTACCGTAGTCTGGTCTTCGACCATGGCTCCATCGTGGATGTCGATCAGGAGGCTATGGACCGCATGAGCAAGGACGCTCCCAACGGAAGGCCCGGCAGGGAAGACCCGTCCTTTACTTACCCCCTGCTCGCGGGGCTGAGCCGATGAAGGCGGCGGTCTGGGATGGCGCGTCGCTGTTCGTCAGTGATCGCCTGAAGCTGCGCTCCGTGGGCGAGGGCGAGGTGCGGGTGCGCGTGCTGCGGTCGGGCATCTGCCATAGCGACCTGGCGATGATGACGCCGCATCTTCCCACGCTCCCAATCGTCCTGGGCCACGAAGCGGCTGGGGAAGTCGCCGAAATCGGCCCCGGCGTGGAAGGCTGGTCGGTGGGCGACCGCGTGACTGTCGGAACGCAGACCCCTTGCGGCGAATGCCGCGAATGCCGCCGGGGCGAACCGCATAATTGCGACATCAACTGGGGCTTCGCGCCTGGCTTCCCCTTCAGCCTGGACGGCAAACCCGTCGCCTCCTTCGCCAACGTCTCTTCCTTCGCGCAGGAGATCGTCGTCAAGGCGTCGCAACTGTTCGCCATCGATGATCTGCCGATGGAGCAGGGCGCGCTGATCGGATGCGCCGTATCCACCGGCGTCTGCGCCTCGCGCGTGTTGGGGCGGGTGCGGCCTGACGACAGGGTGCTTGTCTTCGGCATCGGCGGCATCGGCGTCAATGCCATTCAGGGCGCGGCGAAGCTGGGCGCGCATGTCATCGCGATCGACGCGAACCCAGCGAAGGAAGCCGCCGCGCGGCAGTTCGGCGCGGCCGAATTCGTGCTGGCCGATCCCGCGATGGACAGCGATACGGCTGGAGCGCGGCTGGCGAGCGAGCATGGCCCCATCGACGTAGCGGTCGAATGCAGCGGCGCAATCGGCGCGATCGAAACCGCGCTCCGCTCCGTCAAGCGCGGCGGGCGTATCGTGCTGATCGGCATGTCGCGGCCGGGGTCTCAGGCCGCCCTGCCGCTCGACCGATTCGTCACGGGTGGGGAGGTGATCGCCACCATGAACGGCGGCGCGCTGCCCGGCCGCGACTATCCCGGCCTGATTGCTCAGGCGCAGGACGGCCGGTTGAATATCGCCGATCAGGTCAGCGGCATCTGGCCGCTTGATCGCATCAACGACGCCATCGCCGCGCTCAAGGCGGGCGAGGTCACCAGGGCGCTGGTGAACCTCGCCGATTGATCAGCCCTTTAACTGTTGCAGCAGCTCGATCCGGTGCCCCTGCGGGTCGAGCAGAAAGGCGAGCCGCAGGCCATGTTCGGGAACGTCGATCGGAGGAATCTCGATCGTCGCGCCCGCTGCTATGGCCTTGTCCATGGCTGCCTCCATGTCCTCGACCATGAAGCCCACGGTCGCCTCGCCCGGCGCGGGGCAGGCTTTGTTGGGATAGCTGATCAGGATGAAGCTGGGCGCGGGCGGGCGGCTTCCCGGCACGCCCAGGATCAATTCGTGCATCAGCCGTTCGCCCTCGCCGAACTCGACCCTGCCGCGCACCTCCAGCCCCAGCGCCCCGGTATAAAAACGCTCTGCCGCTTGCAGGTCCTGAACCTCGATCTTGGTCAGGCTGAACGCCATGATGTTCGTCATATTCTCTCCTCCCTCCGCATTTCGCGGAAAATATTTGCCATCTACCATATATATGTAGGATAAGGGCATCATTCGAATACGCAAAGAAGGAACCAGCATGGAAGAGGACAAGCAGGCGGACGGCGTGCGTCTCTCCGCCGTCTGGCGGGATTTCTGCGAACAACTGGCGCAGGCCGGTGACATATTGGACCGCCCCAGCGCGCCCGGCACACCGATCGATCAGGCGGAAGGTCTTCGATATCTGTCGCGCCTGACGCGGACGGCGCTCAACATGCTGGTGGATTCGGCCGATCCCGATTTCCCCCGCATCTTCCTGCTCACCGACGACACGATCAAGATCGGCGCGGATAATCCCGACAATCTGTACCAGCAGGTGGTCGTGCGCGGCGACCGTGACTATCGCATCTGGGGAAAGCGCAACACGGTTCCCTATCTGTCGATCGGTTCCAAGGCCAACCGCTACGCCATCGACGGCACCATGGCCTCCACTGGCGAGATAGAGTTCGCGGATGTGGAGCTTGGCCCGGACGGCAGCTTCGAAATCATCGTGAGCAAGACGGAAAAGCCGGGCAACTGGCTGCCCATGGCAGACGATACGACCCTGCTCATCATCCGCCAGACCTTCAATAACAAGAGCAAGGAAGAGGCGGCGGAGGTTCATATCGAACGGATCAGCGACGGCCCGGAACTGCCCGCCATCCTGACCCCGCAGGCCATCGAAGCGCAGTTGAAGGGATCGGCCGCATGGGTGCGGGGAACGGCCAATACCTTCGCCGACTGGTCCGAATGGTTCATGCAGGAACCCAACCGCATCTATCAGGGCAAGGACCAGTCCGTCTTCTACCGCGCAGGCGGCGACCCCAAAATCTGGTACGGCCACCTTTATTACGACCTTGCCCCCGGTGAGGCGCTGGTGATTGAGGCTAAGCCCCCCAAATGCCGCTTCTGGAACTTCCAGCTCGACAATTGGTGGATGGAATCCATGGATCACGTCAACCGCAAGGTCTGGGTGAACGGCGCGCAGGCGAAATATGAAGAGGACGGCAGCGTCATCGTCGTCTGCGCTGACAGCGATCCGGGCTATGGCAACTGGATCGACCTGTCCGGCCATCGGTCCGGCACGGCGCTCTGGCGCTGGATCGAGGCGGACGAGCATCCCGTCCCGCAAGCGCGCGTGGTCAAGCTCTGAGCGTGGCGGGCGGGGTTTACCACCTCATCCGTTCGGACTGAGTCAGTCGAAGATGCTCTTTCCGCCCCTCGTCACGGTAAGCCGGACCTGACGAAAACCGCAAGCAAAGCCGGATATCGCCCCGCACCCTCTGTTCACCCCGCCAATAGCTGATTATGGCCTGGGAACGGAAGAACAGGGGGAAAGCGATGTCCGCAGAGGCGAAGACGGCGGTAAACCCGCGCGAATTGCGCACGGTGGTGGGGGCCAGCCTGATCGGCACGACGATCGAATGGTTCGACTTCTTCATCTATGGCGTCGCGTCGGCGCTCGTTTTCAACCGGCTGTTCTTTCCTTCCTTTGAGCCGCTGACGGGCACGCTGCTTGCCTTCTCCACCTATGCGCTGGGTTTCCTCGCCAGGCCTTTGGGCGGCGTGATCTTCGGCCATTATGGCGACCGGATCGGCCGCAAGACGCTGCTGATGATCAGCCTGCTGGTCATGGGACTGTCGACCACGGCGATCGGCCTGCTGCCGACCTATGACCAGATCGGCATATGGGCCCCGCTGCTGCTGATTGCGCTACGTCTGTTACAGGGCTTTGCCGTGGGCGGCGAATGGGGCGGGGCGGTACTGATCGTGGCGGAAGTCGCGCCCGCGCGGGCAAGGGGCTTCTGGACCAGCTGGCCCCAGATCGGCGCGCCCGCGGGCAATTTGCTGGCGGCGGCGGTGTTCGCCGCATCCTCCGCCTTCTTGTCCGACGCCGATTTTCAGGCCTGGGGCTGGCGCATTCCGTTCCTCACCTCCATCATTCTGGTGGCGGTGGGCTACTGGCTGCGGCGCGCCGTGTCCGAAAGCGCTGTGTTCGTGCAGGAAGCCGCGAAGGACGGGCTGGTCCGCTTCCCAGCGATAGAGGTCATCCGGCGAAAGGGCCGCGCCCTGCTGACCGGCGGCGGCCTGCGCTTCGGCGAGAATATCTGCTATTATGTCGTCGCGACCTTCTCCATCACCTATCTCACCGAAATTCGCGGCGGCGACCGCTCGCTGGCGTTGAACGCGGTGCTGATCGGCTCGGCGATCGAATGCCTTTCCATGCCCTTCCTTGCGGCCCTCTCGGACCGGATCGGGCGGCGCTGGGTCTATGGCGCGGGAGCGCTGGGCGTAGCGGCCTGGTTCCTCATCTTCTTCGGCATGCTGGACGCTGGTGATGGCTGGAGCATCGGCATCGCGGTCACGGTCGCCATGGTCGCGCATGGCGCCATGTATGCGCCGCAGGGAGCCATGATCACGGAGCTTTTCCCGACGCGCCTGCGCTATTCGGGGGCCAGCATCGCCTATCAGGCGACGTCCATCTTCGCGGGTTCGCTCGCGCCCATCATCGCGCTGTCGCTCTACAAGCTGAGCGGCGGCACCGGCGCGGTGGCGGCCTATGTGATCGGCAGCCTCCTCATCACTCTCGCCGCCGTGATCGCCGCGCCCGAAACCAGGGGCGCTGATCTGCGCGCCATCGACTGACCGCCTGTTTCCAGCGGGCTGTCGTAAGCGCGGCCGGATCATTGACCTGCATTAGCATATGCTGCGCGGAGGGCAGGAACAGCCGCGCCGCCCCTGTCGTTCTCCTGCCGGGCTGCAACCGGGCGGCCTTGGCAAGAGGATAGACAATGACGCAGGCATCAGCCCTTTTCGACAGCCACGCAGAGGCGGAGCGTGCCGTCAGCGAACTTCGGACGCTAGGCGTCAGCGATAGTGACCTGTCCGTCATCGCGCATCATGGCGGCACCACCACGACGCGCGACGGCGAAGGAGAGATTACCGACGAACATCACCGCAACGTCCTGCGCGGCATATTGGGCGGCGGCGCTCTGGGTGCTGGCCTGGGCGTGGCGGCGCTCGCCATTCCGGGCGTGGGTCCGCTTGCCGCGGCCGGAGCGATCGCCGCTTCCGCCGTGCCCGAAGCGGTTGGCATCGGCGCGGTGCTCGGCGCGATCGGCGGCAGCCTCAACGAAGTGCTGACGAAACATGGCGTCAGCGAGGAAGACGCCCAATATTATGACAGCAGGCTCAAGGATGGCGGCGTGCTCGTCACCGTTGCCGATGCCGGCATCGACAGCGCCCGCGTGCGGGAGGTGCTGTACCGCAATGGCGGCCATAATTCGACGCAGGCGCGCAGCACGGCCTATTGATCAGCCAAACGGAACGCTGCCAAGAAGAAGGGGGCTTGAGATCACAACTCAAGTCCCCTTCTTGTCGCGCCGTCGACATTCAGAGCCTGCCCAGAATGACCGTGTTCCTGCATCGGCAGGAACCCGGTTTCGAGCTTGGACTATCTCACATCAGCCGCCTGTCCCGCTGGAGCAGGCCACGTTCCAACCCGGTCAGGCCAAACTCTAGGCAGTCTGGTTCACCGCCGCGAACTGGCGTTTCAGAAATGTACAGGCGTCCGCCATCGCTTCCTGCGCGCCGGGCAGGAACGCCACCCATGACACGAAACCGTGGATCATGCCCGGATAGCGCTTCACCTCGACCTCGACGCCAGCTTCCTTCAGCACCGGGCCATACATTTCCGCCGCATCGCGCGCAGGGTCATTTTCGGCAGTGGCGATGAAGTGCGGGGGCAGGTCCTTGTGACTCTTCGCCTTGACCGCGCTGGCGCGATAATCCTCGTCCTGCTCCGGGCTTTCGATGTAAAGCTCATGGAAGTAGCGCACATCGTCCGCGCGCAGCACGGGACCATGTTCGAACTCCTTCATGGAGCCGCCTTCGGGCAGGGGATGCACCCCCGGACCATACCAGTTGACGACCGCGGCGATGCGGGGGCCGCCCTCGTCCCGCGCCTGGATCGCCATGCCGTTGGCCAGCACGCCGCCCGCGCTGTCGCCCGCCACCGCCAGCCGCGCCGCGTCGCCGTTGATCGAGGCGGCGTTGGCGGCCGCCCACTTGACCGCAGCCCAGCAATCTTCCGGCGCGGCGGGGAATTTATGCTCCGGCGCCAGGCGGTAATCGACCGAAATGACGATGGTCTCCGCGCCTGCGGCCAGGCCGCGCGCGATCATGTCCTGCGTGTCCAGGTCGCCCACCACGAATCCGCCGCCATGGAAATAGCAGGTGACAGGGAAGGGGCCGCTGCCTTCGGGCATGTAGATGCGCACCGGCACGTCACCGGCAGGCCCCGGGATAGTGCGGTCGGCCACCGATGCCAGCGTCACCGGCGGCGGAGGCAGCATGGTGGACGAAGCGCGCACCGCCTGGCGCAGTTCCTCCACCGGCTGGCTGCGGATCGGCGGCCATTCGGGCTGCCCTGCGAACATCGCTTCGATCTGGGGGTCGATCGGCATCCTTACGTCTCCTTCGTCTCAAGCTTCCAGTTCGCGCAGCGCATCGCGCAGCACCTTGCCGCCCGCATTGCGCGGCAGCGCATCGACCAGCGCCACTTTTCGCGGCACCTTGTAATTCGCCATATTCTCGCGCGCCCAGCGGATGATTCCCGCCTCGTCCGCCTCGCTTCCCGGCCGCAGCACGACGAAGGCCTTGCCGACCTCACCCATGCGATCGTCGGGTATTCCGATCACCGCCACCGACTCGATCGCCGGATGCGCCGCCAGCAGCTTTTCGATCTCGGCCGGATAGCAGTTGAAGCCGCCGGAAATGAACATATCCTTCTTCCGGTCGGTGATGGCCAGATAGCCGCGCGCGTCGATCGTGCCGATGTCGCCCGTGTGCAGCCAGCCATCGGCATCAATCGCTTCGGCCGTCGCCTGCGGATCGTCCAGATAGCCCTTCATTACCGAAGGGCCGCGCACCCAGAATTCGCCCGCCTGCCCCGGCGGCATGTCGCGCCCATCCTCATCTACGCAGCGCACTTCCATGCCCGGCATCGGATAGCCGCAGGTATAGGCGATGGTTTCCGCATCGTCGCCCTGCCGCGTCATGGATATGACACCGCATTCGGTCATGCCATAACCGTTGACGACATTGGTGATGCCCAGTTCATTGCGCATCCGTTCGACCAGCGCCGGGGCGACCGGCGCCGCGCCGGTAGGGGCGCCGCGCAGGGACGAAAAGTCATGGGCCGGATTGATCGCCAGCTCATGCAGCAGCGTGACATAGATGGTCGGCGGGCCGGGAAGGAAGTTCACCCGGTTGACCTCGATCTGGCGGATCATCTCCGCGCCGTCGAACACGGCCATGGGAATGATCGTCGCGCCCCGGATCAGGCACGCCACCCACCCGGCCTTGTAACCGAAGGCGTGGAAAAAGGGATTGACGATCAGGTGATTGTCGCCCTCGCGCAGATCCACCCGCACCGCCCAGTCGCCAAAGGTCTGCACGACCTGACGGTGCGTCGTCAGCACGCCCTTGGGGCGGCCGGTCGTGCCCGATGTGAAGATGATGTCGCTTACATCGTCGCCCGACAGCCGCGCCAGCGCTTCATCCACCGCCGGATCGTCAGCGCCCTTGCCCCGCGCCACAAAGGCGTTGAAGCCGCTGTCGATATGGATCAGTTCCCGCAGATCGGGCAGTTCCTCTCCCGCCAGCAGCGCCTGATAATCGGTGCCCAGAAATTCCTTCGGCGTGAACACCAGCTTCGCATGGCTGCGGCGCAATATGTCGGCCGCCTCCTGCCCCTTGAAGCGCGTGTTCATGGGCACGATCGCGGCGCCCGCAATATGCGCCCCCAGCGCCGTGATGATCCAGGCGCGGCAGTTGGGCGCCCAGATGCCGATCCGGTCGCCATTCCCCACGTCCTGCGCCAGCATCGCCGAAGCGCAGGCCCGCGCATCGGCCCAAAGCTGCGCGTAGGTCCAGCGTTCCTCCCCTTCGATCAGGCCGATGCGGTCAGGCCAGCGCTCTGCCGCAGCCTTTGCTGCCGCGGGGATCGTTTCAGGCCATGTCCCCATCGGCTCCTTCATTTTCCGCGCGGTTCCCGTGGAAGGCCAAGCCCGCGTTCCGAAATGATGTTCCTCTGGATCTGGTCGGTTCCCGCATAGATGGTGTCGGACCGGCTCATCAGATACATATTGGTCAGCCCGTCGAACCGTTCCTCGTTCGCGCCGATCTCGCCGTCCTGACCCATCACGTCCATGGCCAGTTCGCCCAGGTCCCGGTGCCAGCGCGACCAGTAGAGCTTGTAGGTATAGGCTGCGCCGGAAAGCTCCGCCCCGCCTTCACCATCGGACAGCATGCGCAGCCCGTTATAGCGCATGATCTTGAGCCCCGCATAGGCATGGGCGATCTTCTGGCGAATGACTGGATCGTCCGCCTTGCCGTTGCGCTTGGCGATGGCGATGATTTCGTCCAGCTCGATCTTGAAGTGCATCTGCTGCGCCAGCGTCGACACGCCGCGCTCGAAGCCGAGCAGCGCCATCGCCACCTTCCAGCCGTCGCCTTCCGCGCCGATCCGGTCGGCTGCCAGAGCCTCCGCGCCGTCGAAGAAGACTTCGGCGAACTCCGCTTCGCCCGTCATCTGGCGGATGGGGCGGGGGTCGACGCCCGGCTGGTCCATTGGCACCATCAGGAAGGATAGGCCCTTGTTGCCGATGCTGCCCGGCTCGGTCCGCGCGACCACGAAACACCAGTCGGCGATCGTGCCCATAGACGTCCAGATCTTCTGCCCGTCGATGATATATGTGTCGCCTTCAAGCCGCGCCTTGGTCTTGACGTTGGCAAGGTCGGACCCCGCGCCCGGTTCGGAATATCCCTGGCACCAGATCGACTTGCCCGATGCGATATCGGGCAGGAAGCGCGCCTTCTGCTCCTCGCTGCCCATCGCGATCAGCGTCGGGCCAAGCAGCTCGACGCCCAGATGCCCGACGCGCGGAGGCCCCTTCGCGCGGGCATATTCCTCCGCGAAGATGATCTGCTGCGCGATCGAGGCATCGCGGCCGCCCCATTGCGTGGGCCAGCCGATGACGCTCCAGCGCGCCTCGCCCAGCGCCGCTTCCCACGCGCGGCGCTGATCGACATTGTCGACCTGGTTGGTCTGGCCACGGATCGCCTTGAAGGGGCCGGAGAGCTGGGCGTTGAGCCACTCTGCGGCCTCTTCACGAAAGGCTTTCAGTTCAGGGGCGAAGGCAAGCTGCATGGATCAGGCGACCTCGAACAGACCGGCGGCGCCCATGCCGCCCGCGACGCACATGGAAACCACGACATATTTGACGCCCCGGCGCTTGCCTTCGATCAGGGCATGGCCGACCAGGCGGCTGCCGGTCATGGCGAAGGGGTGGCCGATGGCGATGCCGCCGCCATTGACGTTCAGCTTTTCAGGATCGATGCCCAGCGTGCGTTGGCAATAGATCGCCTGGTTGGCGAAGGCTTCGTTGATTTCCCAAAGGCCGATGTCGTCGATCTTCAGGCCCGTGCGCTCCAGCAGCTTGGGGATGGCGAAGACCGGGCCGATGCCCATTTCGTCAGCGCCGCAGCCCGCGACCTGGAAACCGCGATATATGCCCAGCACCGGCAGCCCTTCCTTCTGCGCGGTGGCCAGGTCCATGACGACCTGCGCCGACGCGCCGTCCGAAAGCTGGCTGGCATTGCCCGCCGTCACATGCTTGCCTTCCTTGATGACCGACCCGTTCTTGAACACGGGCTTGAGCTCGGACAGCTTTTCATAGGTGGTGCCGGCGCGGATGCCCTCATCCTTCGTCAGCGTGACCTCTTCCTTGCCGGTCTCATTGCCTTCCTTGTCGAACAGCGCCTTGGTGACGGTGATCGGCACGATCTCGTCATCGAAGCGGCCAGCCTCCTGGGCGGCGGCGGCGCGCTGCTGGCTCTGCGCGGCGAAGCGGTCCTGATCCTCGCGGCTGATGCCGTAGCGCTCGGCGACGATCTCGGCCGTCTCGATCATCACCATATAGGCATTGGGATCGCGCGCCTTGATGAATTCGGAACGGTTGCGGAAGGAAGGATAATGCTTGTCGATGGTCAGCGACACATTCTCCACCCCGCCCGAAACGGCGCAGTCGATCTCGTTGGCGATGATGCCGCGCGCGGCGAAGGCGAGCGCGTTGAGGCCCGACGAGCATTTGCGGTCCATCGAAAAGCCCGCAGTCGTGTCCGGCAGGACCGAACCGTGGACGGTCAGGCGGCCGACATTGTAGCTCTGCGTATTCCACTGGTTGGCGACGCCCAGATAGACGTCGTCCACCCGCGCCGGGTCGATGCCCGCGCGGGCGATGGCGGCATCCACCACATGGCAGGACATGACCGGCGCTTCGGTATCGTTGAACGCGCCGCGATAGGCTTTGCCGACGCCGGTGCGGGCGGTCGAGATGATGGCTGCTTCACGCATGAAAGAATGTCCTTAGATTAAAAGCCGTGCATGTTGTTGGGGCCCCAGAAGGCGCGCATTTCCACCACTTCATTGGCCTCGTTGAAGCGGAACGTGTCGATCACGTCGATCCGCTTGGCCCCGCCGTCAAAGTTCAGGTTCACCGAAAAGGGGAAGACCGCATAGTCGCCCGCGATGCGCACCGGCCCTTCCAGCTTGAGCTTCGCGCCGGTCTTCATGGATTCGGCGTAAAAGGCGCGGACGGCCTCGCGCCCCTTGTGGATCGGGCTGCCGATCGGGTCTTCAACGGTTGCATCCTGTGCATATAGGGCGGCGACCTGGTCGGCGCTACCGGCCTCGAACGCAGCGACATAGGCGTGGACGGCGGCTTCCATCTTGACGGGATCAGGCATGGTCTTTGCTCCGGCTTGGGCAGGGATAAGGGCGGTTGCAGCGATGGCGGTCAGGATGCGCCCGGTCATGGGTTTTCAGCTTTCCGGGAAATAGCGGTTGATCGTGTCCACGACGCAGGCGGGCTTGTCCTTGCCTTCGATCTCCACGGTGACGCGGATCACGGCCTGGATGGCGCCGCCCTTCACTTCCTCGACCGACACGATCTCGCCGCTCCCGCGAATGCGCGAGCCGACGACCACGGGATTGAGGAAGCGGGTCTTGTCCATCCCCACATTGACGCCCGCGGAAAAGCGGCGGACCTCGACGATCTGCGGCATGAACAGGTTGACGAGGCTCAGCGTTAGATAGCCATGGGCGATCGTTGCGCCGAACGGACCGTCCTTGGCACGCACAGGATCGACATGAATCCACTGATGATCGCCCGTGCATTCGGCAAAGGCGTCGATCCGGTCCTGCTCGATCGTCAGCCAGTCCGACGTGTCGAGCTTCGTCCCTTCCTTGCCCAGCAGGTCGCGCGGATTTTCGAAGATCACGGCCATCGCGTCAGGCCCGCTGGCTGGAGACCGCGACGATCTCGCCGGTCATGTAGGATGACAGATCACTCGCCAGGAACATCATGACGTTGGCGATTTCCCACACTTCGGCGGGCCGCTTGAACGCTTCCTTCTCGACCAGCTTTTCCAGCGCCTCCTGCGTCGTCACCTTGGCCAGGAAGGGGTGCATGGCAAGGCTGGGCGACACCGCGTTGATGCGCACGCCATGTTCGGCCGCCTCGATCGCGGCGCAGCGGGTGAAGGCCATGACGCCCGCCTTGGCCGCCGCATAATGGGCCTGCCCCTTCTGCGCGCGCCAGCCGAGCACCGACGCATTGTTGACCATGACGCCCGACTTGTTGGCATACATGGACGGCAGGAAAGCGCGCGTCATGCGGAACAGGGAAGTGAGCGTCACGTCCAGAACGCGGCTCCACTGCTCGTCCGTCATGTCGACAATGTCGACCTCGCCGCCCAGACCCGCATTGTTGATCAGCACGTCGACCTTGCCCAGCGCAGCGAGCGACGCGTCGCGCAGGCCCTGCACCGCTTCCTCGCTGGTGACGTCGCATACGAAGGTGGCAGGGCGCTCGCAGCCCACTTCATCGGCAATGCGGTCGGCCGCTTCGCCCAGGCGGCGTTCGTGGAAATCGCTGATCAGCAGCTTCGCGCCTTCTTCCGCGGCGCGCTTGGCGGCGGAAAAGCCGATGCCGGTGCCGGCAGCCGCGGTCACCACCACGGTCTTGCCCTTCAGCAGGCCAAGCGGGGTGGGGTAGGGGGGCACGGGAGAGGTCGGGGTCATGCGGCGTCCTTCATGATGATCCGGGCGAGTGCTTCGCGATGCTGGTCGGGCGTGCCGAGCCAGCTGGCGGCTGCGCGGGCCCGCTTGAAATAGAGATGGGCGTGATGTTCCCAGGTGAAGCCGATGCCGCCATGCAGCTGGATCGCGTCGCCCGTGACCGAACGATAGGCGTCCGAGACATAGGCGCGCGCGGTATGGCAGGCTTCGGCCACTTCCTCGCCGTCCTCGTCGATGGCGGCGGCGGCATAATAGGCTGCGGACCGCGATGCTTCGACGAGCAGCATCATGTCGGCCAGCATATGCTTATAGGCCTGGAACGATCCGATCAGCCGTCCGAACTGGACGCGCTGCTTCGAATAATCGACCGTGGCGTCGAGGCTATATTGCATCCCGCCGGTCTGTTCGGCGGCGAGCAGGCCCGCGCCGATGGTGAGCGTGCGTTCGATCGCCGCCTTCGCGCCGCCCGGCTCGCCCAGCACCATGTCCGGGGTCACCTCGCAATCGAAGCTCAGCCTGGCGAAGCGCCGAAGCCGGTCGAGCGAGGGCAGCGCCTCGATGGCAAGGCCAGGGGTTCCCGCCTCCAGCACTACCAGGCTGTCATCGGCCGTGGCGACGATGATCAGGTCGGCGACATGGGCGAAAGTGGCGAAATCCGCCGTGCCCGTCAGGCGGCCACTGGCGAGCGCGGGACGGCTCGCGGTCCCGGCGAAGCTCGCCTTCGTGCCCGAAGCGAGACGGGGCAGGAGGTCCGCCTTCTGCGCCTCGCTCCCCGCGCCCAGCACCGCCTGCACGGCGAGCACGGCGGTTTCGAAGAAGGGCACGGGCGCAAGCACGCGGCCCGTTTCCTCCAGCACCAGCGCCATTTCCACAGCGCCCAGCCCCAAACCGCCAAATTCCTCCGGCACCATCAGCCCGGCAAAGCCCATCTCGCCCGCAAGGCTGCTCCACAGGCCTTTGTCAAAGCCGGTGGCGCCTTCCACGGCGGCGCGGATCACGTCCGGGTTGGCCGCGTCGGTCAGGAAGTCGCGCGCGGCTTCCTGGATCGCGCGCTGGTCGTCGCTGAGCGCGAAGTCCATCAGGCGGCTCCGTAGACCGGCTTGGCGGGCTCGCGGGTTTCGATCAGCTTGCGCACGATCGCGTCCATCTCGCTCGCTTCCAGCCGCGCGCCCTTGTCGAAGCCCTTGCTGTCGGTCCACCCCTGCGACAGGAACACATGCCCACCCTTGAGTTCGAAGACCTGCCCCGTCACGCCCTTCGACTGTTCCGACACCAGATAGGCGACCAGCGGCGCCATGTTCTCCGGCGCGAAGACGTCGAATTCGCCTTCCTTCGCGTCCATGTCGAACGCGCCGGTCGACGTCATACGGGTGCGGGCGTTGGGGGCGAGCGCGTTGGCGGTGACGCCCAGACGGCCCAGCTCGGCCGCCTGCACCAGCGTCAGCGTAGCGATGCCGCCCTTGGCCGTCGAATAGGCCGACTGGCCGACGGAGCCCTGCAAGCCCGCGCCGCTCGTCGTGTTGATGATGCGCGCATCGACCGGGTTGCCCGCCTTGCTCTGCGCGCGCCAATATTCGGCGGCGTGGCGGCTCGTGCAGAAATGGCCGCGCAGGTGGACGCGGATCACCGCATCCCATTCTTCCGGCGAGCAGGTGAAGAACATGCGATCGCGCACGAAACCGGCATTATTGACCACGGCATGGAGCGCGCCGAAGCTGTCGAGCGCCTGTTCGACCATGCGCTTGCCCGATTCCCATTCGGCGACGTCGTCTGTATTGGCGACGGCTTCTCCGCCCATGGCGCGGATTTCGTCCACCACCTGTTCGGCTGCACCCTTCGTCTCGCCCGCCTCGCCATGGGTGCCGACGCCCAGATCGTTGACCACGACCTTGCAGCCTTCCGCCGCCAGACCCAGCGCATAGGCCTTGCCCAGCCCATTGCCCGCCCCGGTCACGATCGCAACACGTCCTTCGCAGATACCCACTTGTCTTACTCCTCAAAATGCCTTGCGCGTCATGCGGCGACCGGGATCAGCAGATGCTGACTAAGGTCGCCTACCAGATCGAGCAGTGAATAATCCCGCCCGGAAAAATGCCATTGCCCATCCGCCCGGACGAAGGCGTCATGATAGCGGCCTGCGCAGATCGCCTGCAAAGGCAGGTCCGGCGTCGCCTGGAACACGGTATAATAGGAACGGCAGGTCGCAGTGCCGGCGGCCTCGTCCACCTCGACGATGGGATTGGTGATGACATGCTTGGTGCGCGGTGTGCCGCAAGGGTAAAGCCGCACATGAGCGCGCCAGAGCGCCAGCATCGGCGCCGCGCCTTCGATGATCTCGCCGCTGCCGGTCTTCACCTTGGCGCGCGTGAACAGTGCGGCGACTCCTTCGAGATCGCCTGCGTCCATCAGTTCGGCATAGCGGTAGAGAAGGTTGGTGATCTGGGTGGCGCTGCTCATGCCTTGCCTTCCCGCTGCGCCGCTTGCTGCTCGCGATGCTGCGCGGTCTCGCCCGACAGGCGCACGGCTACGGCCTTCGACTGGCTGCGCTGCGCCTGCCGTTCCGGGCTTGCCTGCCGCAGCGGTTCCGCTTCGACCAGCTCGGTCAGTGCAGCCCGCGCGAGCTTCTGATACTCGCCCTCGCCATTGTTGCGCCAGGTGACCTGATGCAGTTCGAACGTCTTGACGACTTTCGCGGGGTTGCCCGCGACCAGGCTGCGTGGTGGGGTCACTGTGTCCGACTTCACCAGCGCCAGCGCGGCGACGAGATTTTCATCGCCAATGACCGCATTATCCAGGATCACGGCGTTCATGCCGATCAGCGCATTTTCGCCAATCTCGCAGCCATGGATGATGGACCCGTGCGCAATGGTCGCTCCGCGCCGGATGACCGTGTCGCGCAGCTGGTTGGCGTGGACGGTGACGCTGTCCTGGATCGAGCTGTCACCCTCCACCACGATCCGCCCGAAATCGCCGCGCAGCGATGCGCCCGGCGCGATGAAGCAGCCCGGCCCCACGATCACGTCGCCGATCAGCGACGCCAGCGGATGGACGTAGCTGCTCGGATCGACGACGGGAACGATCCCCTGATAGGCGTAGCAGGGCATGGGCTGCGCTTTCCCTCTTACAGCCGCTCGATGATGGTGACGTTGGCCTGGCCGCCGCCTTCGCACATGGTTTGCAGGCCATAGCGGCCGCCCGTACGTTCCAGCGCATTGAGCAGCGTCGTCATGATCCGCGCGCCCGTCGCGCCGATCGGATGACCCAGCGCGATGCCGCCCCCCTGCACGTTCACCTTCTCATGCGGCACGCCCAGTTCCTGCATCCAGGCCATCGGGATGGACGCAAAGGCTTCGTTGCATTCGAACAGGTCGATATCATCGACCGTCATGCCCGCCTTCTTGAGCGCATGTTGCGTCGCGGGGATCGGGCCGGTCAGCATCCATACCGGATTGGCAGCACGCACTGACAGATGGTGGATGCGCGCGCGAGGCTTGAGGCCATATTCCTTGACCGCGCGCTCGCCCGCGATGAGCAAGGCAGCGGCGCCATCGCAATTCTGGCTTGCGACGCCCGCGGTGATCTTGCCCCCTTCGCGCACGGGCTTGAGGCTGGCCATGCCCTCCAGCGTGCTGGCTGGGCGGATCGTCTCGTCCCTTTCCAGTCCCTCGAAGGCGGCGACTTCATTGTCGAACCAGCCATTGTCCCATGCCGCCTGCGCGCGCAAATGACTGGCCAGCGAGAATTCCTCCATCGCTTCGCGGCTGATGTTCCATTTGTCGGCGATCATCTCGGCCGACCGGATCTGGTCGACTTCCTCATCGCCGTAGCGCGCGTCCCAGCCCTTGGAGCCCCTGAAAGGTCCGTCGTTGAAGCCGAATTGCGGACCGACGGTCATGGCCGATGAGATCGGAATACGGTTCATCGCCTGGCTGCCGCCCGCAACGACGATGTCCTGCGTGCCGCTCATCACGCCCTGCGCCGCGAAATGCACCGACTGCTGGCTGGAGCCGCACTGGCGGTCGATGGTCACGCCCGGCACATGCTCCGGCAGGCCCGCGACCAGCCAGGCGGTGCGCCCGATATCGCCCGCCTGACCGCCGATCGTGTCGTTGCAGCCCCAGACCACGTCATCGACCAGATTGGCGTCCACCCCCGTGCGGCGGATCAGTTCCGCGATGGGAAAGGCGGCCAGATCGGCCGGATGGACATGCGCAAGGCTGCCCTTCTTGCGGCCGATGGGCGCGCGTACGGCATCGATGATATAGGCTTCAGGCATTTTCGCTCTCTCGTGCAAAAGTCTGGTCCGGCCCCATGGGCTGGGTGAAGATACGCGTGGCGATGCGCGCGCGGTGATAGGCGGGGGTGCCCCATGTCTGCGTCAGCGCGACGGCGCGCTTGAGGAACAGGTGGACGTCCACCTCCCAGCTATAGCCCATAGCGCCATGCACCTGGATCGAGGCGCGGGCGGCCTTGTCGGCGGCTTCCAGCGCGACCAGCTTGGCATGGCTGACGCGGGCGCGGGCCTGCACGTCACGGGCACCGATCTCGGCCGCCGCTGCGGCCACCACCGGCTTGGCGAACTCGATCGCCACCTGCGCGGAGGCGAGGTGATGCTTGACCGCCTGATAGCTGCCGATGGGCTTGCCGAACTGCTGCCGTTCCTTGGCATATTCGACCGCCAGATCGACCGACCGCTGGGCAAGGCCAAGGCCGAATGCGGCGTTGAACAGGGCCGCGCGATCCAGCGCCAGGTCCCAATCCGCCTTCCCCAGCGGGGTTGCCTTCGTCTTGTCCCACTCCACGGCAAACAGACGGCGGAAAGGGTCGATGCTCGGCTGCGCTGTCAGCGTCACCTGATCCGGCGTCGCCAGATAGGCGTCCCCACCATCATGCAGGATGATCGCCGCCGCGCTGTCGGCATTGGCGACATAGGGATTGAGCGGATGCTGGATCGCGATCGTGGCGCTCGGATCGGCCAGCACATCGCTATCGGGAGCCAGCGCCGCCAGCATCGGCGCAGCGACACCCGCGCTTTCGACCAGCGGTTCGGGCAGCACGACATAGCCCGCTTCCTGCGCGATCAGGGCGAAGTCGGTCTCGCCAAGCCCGATGCCGCCCGCGCTTTCGGGCAGCAGCACCAGCGTCAGGCCGGTCTCGACGATCGAGGCCCAGCGCGCCGGGTCGATCGCCTCGCCCGCTTCCATCATCTTGCGCCAATGGTCGGGCGTCGAACTGTCGGCGAACAGCGACCGCGCGGTCTCCGCGAACATCAGCTGTTCTTCGTTAAGGGTGAAGTCCATTTCTTTATTCCCCCTTAGCGCGGCAGACCGAGCATGCGCTCGGCGATGATGTTGCGCTGAATCTCGTTCGAACCGGCATAGATGGGCCCGGCGAGCGCGAAGATATAATCGTCGATCCAATCGACCGCCGCAGCATCGGGCGCGTCATGGGTCAGTTCCGCCTGCGGCCCCAGGATCGACAACGCCGTCTGCGTCAGGTGAATGTCGAGTTCCGACCAGAAGATCTTGTTGGTCGATGCTTCCGGCCCGATCTTCGCCCCCGCCATCAGCCGCGATGCGGTCTGGTAGATGTTGAGCGCATAGGCGTCGGCGTTCATGTGCGCGCGCACGACATCGGCTTCAAGCGCCGGATCAGCCGTCTCCTTGTTCGCGGCCCACAATTCGACGAGCTTCTTCGCCGCCACCTGATAGCGTGCAGGGGAGCGCAGCATCAGCCCGCGTTCGAAGCCAGCCGTCGCCATGCAGATATGCCAGCCCTGGCCCTCGTCGCCCAGGCGATTGAAGGCGGGAACGCGGACATTCTCGAGGAAAATCTCGGCAAAGCCGACATGGCCGTTGATCTTCTTGATGGCGTTGACCGTCACGCCCGGCGCATCCAACGGGAAGAAGATGAGGCTCATCCCCTTGTGCCGCTCGCTGCCCGGCTCGCGGAACAGGCCGAATGCCCAATCCGCGAAGACCGCACGGCTCGACCAGATTTTGTGGCCATTGAGGATATAGTCGTCGCCCTCGCGCGTCGCGGTGGCGCGCACCCCGGCCAGATCGGACCCGGCCTGCGGCTCGGACCATGCCTGCGCCCAGATTTCCTCGCCGCTCGCCATCTTGGGCAGGAAACGCTGCTTCTGCTCATGCGTGCCGAACTCGATCAGCGTCGGCCCCAGCAGGAAGATGCCATTCTGGTTGACGCGGCCGGGCGCTCCGGCGCGATAATATTCTTCCTCGAAGATCAGCCACTGGATAAGGTCAAGGCCGCGCCCGCCATATTCCTTGGGCCAGGTCACCATGCCCCAATCGCCCGACTTCAGCGTCTTTTCCCATTCACGATGCGCTTCGAAGCCTTCGCGCGTCGCATCGAAATGCTCCAGCGGTTCTGCTGGTACATGGGCTTCCAGCCATGCGCGCACTTCGGCGCGGAACGCCTGCTGCTCAGGAGTGTAAGTCAGATCCATCAGAATTTCGCCGCGCCCTTGTTTTCCACGAAGGCGTCACGCGCCTTCTGGCTGTCTTCATGCATGTACATTTCGAGCGTGAAGCCCTGCTCAATGCGATAATGCGCCGACGGATCGGTTGGCTCGATCAGGTTCAGCGCCTGCTTGGCGATCACCAGGGCCGCCCGGCTCTTGGACGCGATCACCTCGCAAAAGGCGTAGGCCTCTTCCTTGAGCTTTTCGAGCGGCACCACCTTGTGCACCGAGCCATGACGATAGGCGTCCTCGACCGGGATGCGGCCGCCGGTGAAGAAGTTGGCGCGCACCATCTGCACCGGCAGCATGCGGCTCATGAAGGCCGCGCCGCCCATCGCGCCGCGATCGATTTCGGGCAGCGAGAAATAGGCGCCTTCCGCCGCGATCAGCGCGTCGCAAGCGCCCGCGATGTTCACGCCGCCGCCGATCACGAAGCCATGGAGCGCGCCCACCACCGGGATCGCGCATTCGCGGATCGCCTTGAAGGTCAGGTAATTGTCCTTGTTCAGCTTGGCGATGCGCTCAGGATGCGCCTGCATCTCCTTGATATCGACGCCGCCGCAGAAACCCCGGCCCTCGGCGCGGATCAGGATGCATTTCACATCCTCGTTCGCCGCCGCTTCGTAAACCATTGCGGGAATCGATTCCCAGCCCTTGGTGTCGAAGGCGTTGACCGGCGGATGGTCGAACAGGATCTCGGCGATGTGATCCTTGACGCTCAACGTAATCGGCATATTCCTGTCCTTCTTCCTCAGGCCGCGCTTGCGGTTTCGCGGCCCATGGCGGCCAGCGCGGCGAGGCGCTCATGCGCTTCGGCGACGATGCGGTCGACCAGTTCCTGGCAGGTCGGGATTTCGCCGATCCGCCCGCCCACGACGCCCGTCGCCATCACGCCATGCTCGATATCGCCTTCGACCACCGCTTTCTGGATCAGCATCGGCATGGTCGCGGCCATCATCGCCTGCTTGAGTGGCATCGCGCCGTGCGCCGTCATGCCACGCGCCGACTTGATGAAGTCCATCCAGCTTGCGCCGGTCTGCTTCTTCATCGCCATGCCCGCCTCGATCGCGCGCAGCCACATGCCGAGCGAACCCGATTTCTCGATCCGGTCCATCAACCGCGTGCGCACCATCCGCTGCGGAATGCCGTCCAGCTTGGTGGTGACGACGATCCGGTCCGTGCTGGCTTTCAGATATTCCGCCTTGGCGCTGTCAGGCACCGGGCTTTCCTTGGTCAGAAGGAAGCGCGTGCCCATGGCGATGCCGACCGCGCCATAGGCCAGCGCTGCGGCAAGCCCACGCCCATCGGCAAAGCCGCCGCTTGCAATCACCGGCACCTTGACCGCGTCGAGCACCTGCGGGAGCAGCACGGTGGTCGGCACCGATCCCGTATGGCCGCCGCCTTCGCCGCCCTGGACATTGACCATGTCGACGCCCAACTCGACCATCTTCTGCGCATGCTTGACCGCGCCGACGGTGGGGACGCACAGGATGCCCGCATCCTTGAAGCGGCCGATCATCTTGGCGTTGGGCCCGCGCCCGAAGCTGACCGCGCGCACCTGATCCTTGTTGGCGAGGATCAGTTCGACGATCTGGTCAGCGCCGGGCTGGAAGCTATGGAAATTGACGCCAAAGGGCCGGTCCGTGCCCTTGCGCACAGCCAGGATCTTCTCGCGCGCCTCTTCCGGCGTCATGACGGCAGCGCCGAGGAATCCAAAGGCGCCCGCATTGCTGGAGCCGATCACCAGGCTCGGTTCGGCGACCCAGCCCATCGCGGTCTGGATGATCGGCCAGCGGCAACCCAGCCGCTCGGTCAAAATCGTGTGCAGCGGATCGCCCATTACTCGCTCGCCTGCTTCTTGTTCGCTTCCGCCATCTTCTTTGCGTCGAGCCCGGCGATCGAGCTGCCCTGGACGAGGTCATTCTGCGCATGGGCGAAATGGTGCATATGATATTGCGCCTCCATCGCGTTGCGCTTGCCCATCAGCTCCTCGACATGGTTGATCGCCTGCTTGGTGAGCCAGTTGCCAAGCCGGGGCTGCGCCACCAGCTTGGCCGCCATCGCCGCGACGGTTTCGCGCAGCGCCTCGCGGGAGACGATCTTGTTCACCATGCCGAACTGTTCGGCCCGCTGCGCACTCATCCGTTCGCCCAGCAGCAGGAATTCCTTGGCGATGCGCGGCGGCAGCTCATAGGCATGGGCGAAATATTCGACGCCCGGAATGCCCATGCGGTTGACCGGGTCCTGGAAGAAGGCATCGTCGGAAGCGACAATCAGGTCGCATACCCAAGCCAGCATCAGCCCGCCTGCGACGCACGCCCCCTGCACCATGGCGATCGTCGGCTTGGGCGCGTCGCGCCAGCGCCGGCACATGCCGACATATTGCTCCTTCTCGCGTGTATAGAGCAGTTCGGCGGCGGGCTTGTTGACATGGCCCGGCACCATCAGCCGGTTTTCGAAATGCTTGTGCACGTCGCGGCCGGGCGTGCCGATGTCATGCCCGGCCGAAAAATGCTTGCCGTTGCCGCCCAGCACGATCGCGCGCACATCGTCATCGCTTACCGCCTTCATGAAGGCGTCGTCGAGCGCATAGGTCATCTGGCCGTTCTGGGCATTGTTGAAGCCCGGACGGTTCATCATGATCCATGCGACATTGTCGATCACCTCATAGGTGACCGGCTCGTCGGTCTCGTAAACAATGTCGACCTGCTGCGGTTCGACCAGGCGGTCGGTCTCGTTCATTGTCAGGCTGCCCTTCTGTCTCCGGCCGGGTTATCCTTGAACACGGTCGCGCGGACATTGTTGGGGTCGATCTTCGCGATCAGCTCCAGCTGCTCGGCCGTCGGCGCAGGCGTCACCGGGATTTCGTCCGCGATTTTGGCGAGCGGAAAGCCGGTATTGTCCTGCACTTCCTCAAAGGTAACGCCCGGATGCAGCGAAATCACGCGGATCTGATGATCCGGCCCGCCAAAATCCATTACGCACAGGTTGGTGATGATGCGGCGCAGGTCCAGGCCCTTGGGCGGCTGCCCATTGCGGTAGCGCGCCGGATTATAGCCCGCCATGCAGACGAAATCGACTTCGCCTTCCACGAACGCGCGCTTGTTGTGGTTCGGGAAGAAGAAGCTGTTGGGATGGCTGATCGAGTTTCCGGGGAAGCCCCGCGCACCCAGCATCGCCGCCTTGGGCTTCTTATGATCGCCGATGACGGAGATATTGGCCTGGCCGAAGCGGTCGATCTGCACCGGGCCGACCAGCGCATGGCGGCGGCCGCTCCACAGCGCGGAAAAGACGCGGTCATAATTGGCGATGCCTTCATATTCGGGCTCGCTGTTGCGCTTGCCGGGGCCGACCGGCTCGCTGGTATACCAGACCTCGCCATCGGTGGTCTGGATCGCCGGGGAGAAGCTCAGCTTGGCAAGGCCAGCGCCGATGCGGGGCAGGGGGCCGATGCCGGTCGCCATCACCTCGCCATTGTCGCGCCACACTTCGGCGCAGGCGGCGATGACCAGTTCGGCGAGCGAATAGCTATTCTGGGTCATGTCAGTCTCGCTCAGTAAATGGGGACGGGCAGTTGCTTGACGGCTTCCTCGCCGCCGATCGCCGTCTGATAGTCCGCTTCGGACACGTCGATGAACTTCGCCTTATATTCGGCCCATGCCTCTGGCGAGGCAGCGCTCTCGACATAGGTCTTGATGTGCTTCAGATCGAGCTGATAGTCCGGCGCGGCGCTTGACGGATGCGCGCCCAGCGGCGCTTCGGCGACGCCGTTGATCATCGTGCGCTCGACCAGATTGTAGCGGCTGTTCTTCTTCATATCCAGCTCGGCCGTCGTCACGATCTTCTCGACCGTGGCGTAGCTCTTGCCCGCCGCGCGCACCAGCAACTCGTCGAAGATCGGATCGACCGACAGGTTGAGCAGGTTGCCGCGCTCGTCGGAACGATGCGCATGGATCAGCGCCACGTCCGGCACCAGCGCGGGCATGGCGACGAATTCCTCGCCATCCTCATAGGGGCTTTTCACGAATTTGAAGTCGAAGCCCGACTGGTTGATGATGTCGGTGCCGATGCCGACGCGCGTCGGCAGGAAGGGCAGCTTCATCGCGCCTGCGCGCAGGCCCCAATGATACATGCCCTCGTCCAGTTCCAGCACTTCGAAGGCGCCCGCCTGGCGCGCATTGCGGAAATGCGGTTCCAGCGGGAAATGATCCAGGCTGGCGAAAGCGAAGACCAGCTTCCTGATCTTGCCGGTGGCGGCCAGCATGCCGATGTCCATGCCGCCATAACCCGCCATCAGGGTCAGGTCCTTCAGGTTCGACCGGGCGATCGCGCGGATCAGGGCCATCGGCTTGCGCCGCGTCGCCCATCCGCCGATGCCGATGGTCATGCCGTCGGAAAGTTGGCCGACGATGTCATCCACCGTCATACGCTTGTCGAGCATAGTCTCAGTCATCCTTTTCATGGGCCCATTTGTGGCCCCAGTCACTGACGCCCAGGCTGGTGGTGGGCACCCAGCTTGCCGGGTCGATCACCATTCCGTTCCAGCCATATTCAATATCAAAGCCGCCCGGCGTCTGCATGTAGAAGGACGTCATCTTGTCATTCACATGGCGGCCCAGCGTCGCCGAAAGCGGCACCTTGCCCTTGCTCTTGAGCACGCGGTCATAGGCGCGGCCCACATCCTCCAGGCTGCCGACTTCCAGCATCATGTGCACCGCGCCGTTCGGGCTTTCGGGCAACTGGCCCAGAGCCAGGCTGTGGTGGCGGGCATTGCAATGCATGAAGGCAAAGCCCACGCCCGGATCGTCCGGCCCGCCGCCGCCCAGGTAGAAGCGGCCAAGGTCGGTGTCGCGGAAGCCCAGCACATCCTTGTAGAAGGCGTGCGTTTCGTCGAAATTCGGAGCGGTCAGAACGACATGGCCCATGCCCATGTCGCCATTGTCGCCGGTCACGAAACGGCTGACGGCGGCCGGGGACACGAACGGGGCATAATCATAGAAGCGGCCGTAGAACAGCTCCATCGCATGGCCGCACGGGTCCGACGACCGGGCAAGCTCCGTCACCTGGCGCGCCCGCGCTTCCATCACGCCCGCGCGCTCCACGGGGCGGCCGGCGGCCTCCAGCCTGGCGAGCGCTGATTCGAAATCCTCGCGACTCGCAAATTCCCACGCCGGCGCGACGAAGGCGTCGCGATCGCCCTTCTGCACCCACAGGCGGAAGGGGCGGTCGTCCATGCGGAACAGCGCCACGTCCTCGCGATCGCTCTGCGCGGGCATCAGGCCCGCTATGTTGCAGGCGAAGTCGCGCCATGCGTCAAGGTCCCGCGCCTCGATCACCACATAGCCAAGGGATTTTACTGCCATTCTGCCGCCTCATCCAAAGCCCGCCCCGCAAGAGCGGGGCAGTGAATTTCGTTCGGAACTGTCGCTTCCGCTACGCAATCCCGGCGGTGCCGGACCTTCACGCAGCGTAACGCTTACCGCCATATCTTCATAGGCGATAGCAATTCGTTCCAATCGGGCCTATAAGCATCGTGCCAAATACGCAAGCCCCCTTCGTCTTGACGTTTTGCGTATCAAAGAACTATATGGTCTACGCATATCCCGTTTTCGGGCGAGTTCCACGGAGAAGATGATGACCGGCGCTGCGGCTACTCAAATTGTCAATGAAACCGGGGGGCAGATCCCCACGGCGGAGGCGCTGATCGAACGCGCCCGCGCCATGATTCCGACGCTGCGCGAACGCGCCCGCGCCTGCACCCTGGCCCATAATGTCCCGGCCGAAACCGTGGCGGAGATGAAGGCGGCGGGATTCTTCCGCGTGCTCCAGCCCAAGCGGTACGGCGGCTATGAAATGCACCCCAACGTCTTCTTCGAAATCCAGAAGGCGCTGGCCGAAGGCTGCATGTCGACCGGCTGGATCTACGGCGTGCTCGGCTGCCATCCCTTCGAACTCGCGCTGTTCCATGATGAAGCGCAGAAGGAAGTGTGGGGCGACGATCCCGACATGCTCGTTTCCTCCACCTATCAGCCGGTGGGCAAGGTGGAAAAGGTGGAGGGCGGCTTCTACCTGTCCGGCCGCTGGGGCTTTTCTTCCGGTTCGACTCATTGCGGCTGGGTGCTGCTGGGCGCGATCAACTTCGACACCAATGGCGGTCCGCCGGACATGCGCACCTTCCTGTTGCCGCGTCCCGACTATCAGGTGATCGAAGGCACCTGGGACACGTTCGGGCTTCAGGGCACGGGCAGCTTCGACATCGTCGTCGATCGCGTCTTCGTCCCCGAATATCGCACGCACAAGGCCAGCGACGGCTTCGCCTGCAAGAATCCGGGGCAGGAAACCAACACCGCGCCGCTCTATCGCATGCCCTGGGCGCAGCTGTTCGTCCGCTCCGTGTCGACCGCAGCCTTCGGCGGCACGCGCGCCGCGATCCAGGCGGGCATCGACATCATGAACAGCCGCGTGTCCAGCAACACGGGCAAGGCCGCGAAGGCCGATCCGGTGCTGCACGCTGCGCTCGCCCGCGCCATCGCCGAAGTCAATGAGATGGAGCTGACGCATCGCGCCACCTTCAATGAAATGATCGACTATGCGGAACGCAACGAGCCGGTGCCGATGGAACGCCGCGCCCTGTTCGCCTACCAGTCGTCCAATGTCGTGCGCCGCATGGCTGACCTGGTCGATGACATCGTGAAGCTGCTGGGCGGCCGGGCTATCTATATGTCCAGCCCGATCATCCAGCCCTGGCTCGACCTGCATGCCGCGCGCGCGCATGTCGCCAACGATCCGGGCAACCGCAGCAGCGACGTGCTGGGCACCATGCAGGGCGAAGCGCCCGGCTTCACCTTCATCTAAAAAGGAACCGGCATGGCCAGCGAACTTTCCCGCAAGACGCACGGGGTCACCGGCGGCTACGATATCTCGGTCGCTGAACTGGGCGAAGGGCCCGCCGTCGTGTTCATCCACGGCAGCGGCCCCGGTGCGTCGGGTGCATCCAATTTCCGCCAGAATGCGCAGGTCTTCGCCGATGGCGGCTACCGCGTGATCCTGCCCGACCTTATCGGCTATGGCGCTTCCTCCAAGCCCGAAGGGATCGACTATACGCTCGATCTGTTCACCAGCACGCTGCTGGAGGCGCTCAAGGCGCATGGCATTGAAAAGGCTATCCTCGTCGGCAATTCGCTGGGTGGTGGCATCGCCTTGCAGATCGCGCTCGATCACCCGGAATTTGTCGACCGCCTGATCCTGATGGCGCCCGGCTGCATCCATCCGCGCGAGGATTATTTCAAGATGCCGGGCATCGCCAGCATGGTGAGTTCGTTCGGCGGGCCCGACTTCAACGAGGATGAACAGCGCCGCCTGATCACCAACCTCGTCTATGATCCGGTCCATGTGACCGACGATCTGGTGAAGGAGCGCTTCGCCGTCGCCCGGACACAGCCCAAGGACGTGATCGTGCGGATGCGCACGCCTGACCTTGGCCCGCGCCTCAACGAATTGAAGATGCCGATCCTCCTCTTCTGGGGGTATAATGAGCGGTTCATGCCGCTGGAAGGCATCAACCTATTCCTCGAAGCCTGCGAGGATGTGCGCTGCGTCACCTTCAACAAGGTGGGTCACTGGGTCCAGGTGGAGCGCGCGGACGAATTCAACCGCTACTCGCTGGCTTTCCTGAATGGCTAGTGCGCCCCAGCTCATGGCGGACCCGGCGGATGTCGCCACCGGCTTCCGGGGGGCGATGCGCCGCCTGGCGTCGGGCGTCGCCATCATCGTCGGCCGGGGGGATGGCGCCCCGGTCGGCATGGCGGCGACCTCCATCACCTCGCTGACGATGGACCCGCCCGCCGTTCTCGTCTGCGTCAACCAGACGGCCGGGCTTCATGCCTGCCTGTCGCCCGGCTGCCCGATCAGCGTCAACCTGCTCTCGCGGCACCAGCGCGACGTGTCGGCGGCGTTCGGCGGCGCGGTCGCGCGGGAGGAACGGTTCAGCGTAGGGCAGTGGACGGAGGATGCGCAGGGGCTTCCAATGCTGGAGGACGCGCAGGCCAATCTCGCCTGCACGATCGACAGCATCACGCCTTACGGTTCGCACAGCATCGTGGTAGCGCGCGTCAATGCGGTGCGGCTGTCGGATGCGGTCGAGCCGCTGATCTACCAGGACGGAGCCTATTTGTGACCGAAACCGTTGACCGGAGCCTGAACGACACGCTCGCGCAGGAGCTTTACGAGGCGCTGCGCGAAGGGCGGACGGTTGAACCGCTTATCGCCCGCCATCCGCAGCTTACCGTGGATGACGCCTACGCCATCTCGCTGGGCGCGCTCGAAAAGCGCAAGGCGGATGGCGAGCGCGTGATCGGCAAGAAGATCGGCGTCACGTCGAAGGCGGTGCAGGACATGCTGGGCGTGCACCAGCCCGACTTCGGCTTCCTCACCGATCGCATGTTCGTGGAAGGCGACATCGACGTGAAGGCGAACGGCCTGATCCAGCCGCGTGCGGAGGCGGAGATCGGCTTCATCCTCAAGGACCAGCTCAAGGGTCCCGGCGTCACCGCCGATCAGGTCATCGCCGCGACGGAGGCGATCGTCCCCTGCTTCGAAATCGTCGACAGCCGCATTCGGGATTGGAAGATCGGCATTGTCGACACGGTCGCCGACAACGCCTCCTGCGGCGTCTATGTGCTGGGCGAGGCGCGCGCCGATCCGCGCGCGCACGACCTGCCCAACCTGCACGTCACCGTGACCAAGAACGGCCAGCCGCTCAGCGAAGGCTATGGCCACGCCGTTCAGGGCTCTCCGGCCGAAGCGGTCGCCTGGCTCGCCAACACGCTGGGCGCTTATGGCGTTACCCTGGACGCGGGCGATGTGATATTGTCGGGCAGCCTCGTGCCGCTCGAACCGGCAAAGGCCGGCGATGTGTTTGAAATGCAGCTGCACGGCGTCGGCGCCTGCACCGCGCGTTTCGTCTGATTTTCAGTGTCGCATCGCTGGCGCGGTGCTTAGGGAGTGACTCATGACTGGCAAGGTCAAGGCGGCGATCATCGGTTCGGGCAATATCGGCACCGACCTCATGATCAAGATGATCAAATATCCGCAGAATATGGAACTGGCCGTCGTGGTCGGCATCGATGAGGCGTCGGAGGGTCTCGCCATGGCGCGCGAGCGCGGCGTCGCCACCACGCATGAGGGGCTGGAAGGCCTCATGAAGATGGATGTCTATCCTGAAATCGGTATCGTCTTCGACGCGACCAGCGCCTATGCGCACAAGGTCCATGACGAAGCGCTGCGCAAGGACGGCAAGCAGGTGGTCGACCTGACCCCCGCCGCCATCGGCCCCTATACCATCCCGACCGTCAACGGCGAGGCCAATCTCGACGCGGGCAACGTCAACATGGTGACCTGCGGCGGCCAGGCGACGATCCCGATGGTCGCCGCCGTCAGCCAGGTCGCGACCGTGCATTATGCTGAGATCGTGGCGTCCGTCTCCTCGCGTTCGGCCGGCCCCGGCACCCGCGCCAATATCGATGAGTTCACCCGCACCACTGCTGGCGCCATCGAAAAGGTCGGCGGCGCTGCGCAGGGCAAGGCGATCATCATTTTGAACCCCGCCGAACCGCCGATGATCATGCGCGACACCGTCTTTACCCTGTCGGAGGGCGCTGACGAGGACACCATCCGCGCTTCGGTCGAAGCGATGGTGAAGAAGGTGCAGGCCTATGTCCCCGGCTACCGCCTCAAGCAGGAAGTGCAGTTCGAACGCTTCGGCGACAATAATAAGCTCAAGATTCCCGGCCGCGGCGAATTCACCGGCATCAAGACCATGATCCTGCTGGAGGTCGAAGGCGCTGGCGATTACCTGCCCAGCTATTCGGGCAATCTCGACATCATGACCGCCGCCGCCAAGGCGACGGGCGAGCTGCTGGCGCAGCGCATTCTCGAAGGAAAGAAGGTGGCAGCATGAGCGGCGCCAAGTTCAACGTGGAATCGGGCGACAAGCTCTATATCCAGGACGTCACCCTGCGCGATGGCATGCACGCCATCCGCCATATGTACGGCATCGACCATGTGAAGGCCATCGCCAAGGCGCTGGACGACGCGGGCGTCGACGCGATCGAGGTCGCCCATGGCGACGGCCTCAACGGCGCCAGCTTCAACTATGGCTTCGGCGCGCACACCGATTGGGAATGGCTGGAAGCGGTCGCCTCGGTCCTGACCAACTCGGTCCTCACCACCCTGATCCTGCCCGGCGTCGGCACGGTCGAGGAACTGCGCCGCGCCTATGACATCGGCGTGCGCTCGGTCCGCGTCGCCACCCACTGCACCGAAGCCGACGTGTCCAAGCAGCATATCGGCATCGCCCGCGACCTTGGCATGGACGTGTCCGGCTTCCTGATGATGAGCCATATGATCGACGCTGAAAAGCTCAGCGAACAGGCCCTGCTGATGGAAAGCTATGGTGCGCAGTGCGTCTATGTGACCGACAGCGGTGGCGCGCTCGACATGGACGGTGTCAAGGCCCGGCTCGAAGCTTATGACCGCGTGCTCAAGCCCGAAACCCAGCGCGGCATCCACGCCCACCACAACCTCTCGCTGGGCGTCGCCAACTCGATCGTCGCGGCGCAGTGCGGCGCGGTGCGCATCGACGCGTCGCTGACCGGCATGGGCGCGGGCGCGGGCAATGCCCCGCTGGAAGTCTTCATCGCCGCCGCCGACCGCAAGGGCTGGAACCATGGCTGCGACGTCAACGCGCTGATGGACGCGGCCGAAGACCTCGTCCGCCCGTTGCAGGACCGCCCGGTCCGTGTCGACCGCGAAACCCTCGCGCTCGGCTATGCCGGGGTTTATTCCTCCTTCCTGCGCCATGCGGAAAAGGCGGCGGAAACCTACGGCCTCGACACCCGCACCATCCTGGTCGAACTCGGCCGCCGCAAGATGGTCGGCGGGCAGGAAGACATGATCGTCGACGTCGCGCTCGACATGGTGAAGGCGCGCGAAGCCGCTGCTTGATCGATAAAGGCGCGGCCGGACCATGGCCGCGCCTCATTCTTCGCCAGACAGGATGAGGAGAGGGAGCGTGACGGCCCGGCCGCGCTTGTCGCTTGACCATATCACCGTGACCGACACCACGCCCGCCCAGCTTGCCGGACTGGCGGCGGCGACGGGCTGTTCGGGCATCTGCCCCTTCCTCCATTCGATGGCGGTCCTCCCGGCGATGCCGGAATATGACCTGATCCGCGATCCCGCCGCTCGCCGCGCTACCCGCGATGCGCTGGCGGCCAATGGCGTCACGGTCGACCTCATCTATCCCTTCACCTTGGCGGGCCGCACCGTGGTGGCCGATTTCGCGCCCGCGCTGGAGGCGGGAGCGGAGCTTGGCGCGCCCCTCGCCAATGTGCTGTGCTACGACCGTGATCCCGCCCGCCGCACGGAAAAGCTGATCGAGCTGGCCGAACTCGCCGCCTCCTTCGACATCGGCCTCGCCATCGAATTCTACCCGCCCTCGCAGGTCCGCACGCTCGCTGAAACCCTGGCGGAGATCGACCGCACCGCCCGCGCCGACATCGGCGTCACCGCCGACCTGCTGCACATCGTTCGCGGCGGAGAGCTGGAACAGAGCATGGCGCTGCTGTCGGACCCGCGCGTCCGCCTTGGCCAGATCGCCGACGGCCCCGCCGACATGCCCGCCGAGCGCATCGAATGGGAAGCGGGCATACAGAGGCTGCTGCCGGGGGAAGGCGCGTTCGACATCGCAGCCTTCGCCGCCACGCTCGCCCCCGGCATTCCGCTCAGCATCGAAGTGCCGCAGCAATCGGCGCTCGACGCGGGCATGTCTTCGCTCGACCGGGCACGCGCGGCGGTCGATGCGACGCTTGGCCGCCTGGAGGCCCGATAAACGATAACGGCATAGGAGAGAGCAGATGGCCGGACGGCTGGAAGGCAAGGTTGCGATCGTCACCGGCGCGGGGCGGGACGGCAATATCGGCGTCGCCATTTGCGAAGCCTATCTGCGCGAAGGCGCGCGCGTCGTCGCCACTGATTTTCGCGAGGAAGAACGGGACGCCATCGCCGCCCGCATGGGCCGGGCAGGTCCCGCCGACGCCTTCCGCTACCTGCTGCACGATGTCACCAGCGAAGCCGACTGGTCGCGCGTGGCGGAAGAAACGGTCGCGGCATTCGGCGGCATCGACATATTGGTCAACAATGCGGGTATCGCCATCCATGCGGGCATCGAACAATGTTCGCTGGACGATCTGCGCAAGGTGATGGCCGTCAACCACGACGCGCTGTTCATCGGCATGAAGGCGTGCCTGCCCGCGCTCAAGGACAGCGTCGGGCGCTTTCCCGGCGGCGGGGCCATCATCAACAATCTGTCGATGGCTTCCTACATGCCCAATGCCCACAATATCGGCTATCATGTGTCGAAAGCGGCGGGCCGCATGCTGACCATGTGCGCCGCGGTCGAATTCGGCCCGATGAAGATCCGCGTCAATTCGGTTCATCCCGGCCTCACCATGACCCCGCTCATCCGCGAGGGCCTTGCCGATTATGTGAAGCTGGGCGCTTATGAAAATGTCGAAGCCGCCGAAGCGAGCATTGCGGGCATGGGTCCGCTGGGCATTTCCAGCGACCCGGAAGATACCGCCCACGCCTTCGTCTATCTGGGATCGGAAGAGGCGCGGTTCGTAACCGGCGCGTCCATCTATCATGACGGCGCGATCGGGCAGCGATATTAGGACAGCGATATTAGGACAAGGAAGAGAGGCAATCCTGCCTTGGCCTGAGCAGGAACATGCTTGCGCTGATCAGGACCAAATCCAACACAGACATGGCCGCCTCAACCGGATCATGCCCACCCATTAGGAAAGGAAGCCACCTCCCATGCGTGACCTGATCGATCCGGCGCTGCTGCCCGGCCTCGACATGATGCCGGCGCTCGATCTCAATGACGCTATTCTCCCCGCCCTGCGCGACGGGATGGAGCAGGCGTCGGCCGCCATGCCGGAGCCGGTCGGCACCGGCGTCACCACGCGGGACGAGCAAGTGCGGACGTCCGATGGGCACAGCGTTACCGTGCGCGTCTATACGCCATCGGGCGCGGGGCCCAGGCCCGCCATTCTGCAAATCCATGGCGGCGGCTATGTCATGGGGTCGGTGAACACCGGCCATGGCGCGATGATGACGCTGGCGGCGGCGGTGGAGGCGGTGATCGTGTCCGTCGATTACAGGCTGGCCCCGGAAACGCGCGCGCCCGGTCCGGTCGAGGATTGCTATGCCGCGCTGGTCTGGCTTCATGAGCGGGCCGCTGATCTGGGCATCGATCCCGCCCGCATCGCGGTTTCGGGGCAGAGCGCCGGCGGCGGCCTCGCCGCTGCCCTGACGCAGATGGCGCGGGACCGGGGCGGCCCGGCGATCGCGCATCAGATCCTCGTCTACCCCATGCTGGACGATCGCACCTGCATCACGCGCCAGCCCGAACATCTGGGCGCGTTCGTGTGGACACCGCAGGCCAACGCCTTTGGCTGGCGATCGCTGCTGGGGCGGGAACCGGGCGCGGCCGAAGTGCCGCCCTATGCCGTGCCCGCGCGCGCGGCCGACCTGTCGGGCCTGCCGCCCGCCTTCATCGCCGTGGGCGCGCTCGACCTCTTCCTGGCCGAAGACATGGATTATGCGCGCCGCCTGATCGAAGCGAAGGTGCCGGTGGAACTGCACGTCTATCCGGGCGCCTATCACGGCTTCGACGTCATGCCCGGCGCGCCCGTGTCCGGCCGCATGCAGCGCGACATGATCGCCGCGCTCCGCCGCGCGCTGCATGGGGAAGAGGGCGCGGAGGCCGCTTGACTTGAAGCGGCCCGTACTCCTGCCTTCGCAGGAGAACGGGCGCCTGTTTCAAATTGCTCGATGCGAGCGCGATGGCCGATCAGGACTGAACCTCGTCCAGCCTGATCGGCCATCACTGCGCGTCTTCATTCCGCGCGCAGTTCCGCCAGTTCGTCCGCCGACAGCTTCAGGCCCGCGGCCTTCACGCTTTCCTCGACGCGCTCGGGGCTCGACGCGCCGAAGATCGGGATCACCTGCTGCGGCTGGTTGACCAGATAGGCCAGCACCACTTCGGCCACGCTCACGCCATGGCGCTGCGCGACCTTCTGCGCGGCTGCGAAGCGGCCCTTGTTCGCCGGATTGTCATAGAAGCCCTTGAGCGCGTCGGACACGCTGTCCTCGCCCTGTTCCAGCATGCTGAAATAGCCGCGGCTCTGCGCGCAATAGGGCAGGATGGCGAGGCCCGCATCCTTGAGCGCGCTGCCATGATCCTCGAAATATAGCTGATAGCCCTGCTGCATCGCATTGGCTTCGTTCGGCTTGGCCAGGCCCCAGAAAGGCTCGATCGCGGCAAAGCCGGTCTTGCCGTTCGCCTTGGCATAGGCATTGGCTTCCAGCACGCGGTCGGCGGTCCAGTTCGACGCGCCGAACCAGCGGATCTTGCCCGCCGCCTTCTGCTCGTTCAGGAAGTCGACCAGTTCGGCGACCGGCGTTTCCATATTGTCCATGTGCAGCCAGTAAAGGTCGATCGTGTCGACGCCCAGATGCTCCAGGCTTTCATTAAGGTCGCTGGCGACGTCGGCGGGGGTGACCCGGTTGCGATAGTCGCCCACGCGCATGTCGAAGAAGCCGCCCTTGGTGGCGACGACCACATCCTCGCGCTTCCTGCCCTTCAGCCACGCGCCGATCGCGCGTTCGCTCGCGCCCTTGGGACCATCGGGAATCCAGTCGCCATAGGAACGGGCGGTGTCCACGAAGTTGCCGCCCAGTTCCACGAACTTGTCCAGGATGGCGTTGGCGCGCTGCTGGTCGATGGCGGAACCCAGCATGTTGGTGCCGTAGCATAGCTGGCTGACCTTCAGGTCGGTGTTGGCGAGCATCACTTTCGAAAGCATGGCATTCTCCTGAATGGGTGCATCGGCCTTCCCGTGGAAGACCGGTCTCAATTAGAGCGGGCTCGCGGCCGCGCCGCCTATGCGCGCGACCACGCTGCGATGCTTGGCCTGCATCGCCAGCCTCCCTATCCGTTACGCATTGCAAGGGTCAAAGGGAAGGGGATTGTGCGGAATAGCTGCTTGCCGGGCCATATTGATGCGATGATCGCATGTGCGCGGGCGGCTTGACTTTGGCGGAGCGGCGCCCGCAACGAAAATCTGGCGCTCATCGATTCGCCACGCTATGGTCCCGCCAAATAGAGAGGTGGGCAAGAATGCAGATAAGGAGCGGGCGGACAATGACGCCGCCACCGCTGGATGCTCTGGATACGAGCATCATTGAAATCCTCCGCACCAACGGACGGGCTACCAACCAGGACATCGCCAAGCAATTGTCCGTCACCGCGGCCACCGTCTCCGCCCGCCTGCAAAAGCTGGAGGACAGCCGCGCCATGCGGGTCGTCGCGGTCACTGATTTCTCCGCGCTCGGCTACAACATCATCATCGTCCTTGGCGTCAAGGTATGGGGGCGCAGCGCCCAGGATGTCGGCCGCGACCTGGCAGCCTTTCCCGAAGTGCTGAGCGTCAACATCATGAACGGCGCGCACGATCTGGAACTGCTGGTCGCCCTGCACGACTTTTCCGAAATCCAGAATTTCCTCTACGATCATATCGCCGGGATCGAAGGCGTCGCCCATCTGGAATCGGGGATCGCGGTCGATATCGTCAAATATGAATTCAACGTGGCGCCCCTATGAGTGGCGCAAGCTGGCAGCGCCTGGACGCGCTGGACCGCAAGATCGTCGAGAAGCTGGGCCGGGACGCGCGCATTTCCAACCGCGCCATCGCGGCGGAGCTGGGCGTCACCGAAGGCACGATCCGCACCCGCATCAAGCGGTTGCAGAATGAAGGGCTGATCCAGTTCACGGTGGTCAAGGACTTCCGCATGGCCGGGTCGCCCAACCTCTGCATGCTGGGCATAGACGCCGATCCGTCCTGCGTGTCGGCCCTTGCCGAAACCATCCGCCAGATCCCGGAAATCAACTGCGTCGTGCTGATGCTCGGCCGGTTCAGCCTGCTCGCCATGGGCCTGTTCACCAATATCGAGCAGCTCAATGAGATCGTGATCGATCAGATCCGCACCTTGCCCGGTGTCCGCCGTGTGGAAACGTCGATTTCGGTCCACAATCTGAAATATGAACCCACCATCGCCAAGATCACGTCGGACCCGAAGGCGGATTGCGCCTGACCTGACGTGATGCCTGACCTCACCTGATGCAGGCGCGCCCGGCTCCTCCGCCGGGCCGCGCCTCGTCCCTCAACTGCCCAGCCACCACAGCACGGCGATCAGCGACAGCGACGCCATGCTGGTGGTCAGCGTCACCGCCCAGGCGCTCAGTTCCATCGCCCATCGTCCCGCCTTGCCCGCCAGCACGAAGCTGGAAGCGCCGCACGGCATCGCCGCCATCAGGATCGCCATCTTCGCCCATAGCGGCTGCATCGGCGGCAGCAGCATCACGAACCCCGCAGTGATCAGCGGATGCACCCCCAGCTTCATCGCCACCGTCCGGCTGATCGGCGCGGGCGCGGCGCTTTCGCGCGGCAGGGCGATGAAGATGCCGATCGCCGTCAGCGCGCACGGCGCCGTCGCCTGCGCCAGCGTCTCCAGCAGCACGTCCAGCGGCCCTTGCAGCGGCAGGCGCAGGATCGACCAGGCCACGCCCATCAACGCCAGCAGGATCAGCGAGTTGCGCGACACCGCCCGCGCGGCGAGCTTGATTCCCTTCATCGTGCCATGGCCGTGATTGGCGGCCATTTCGCTCACCACCATGCCCACGGTGAAGATGACGGCGGAATAAAGCAGCATCGTCACCGCCACCGGCGCGACCGCCGCCTGGCCAAAGGTCAGCAGCGCGACGGGCAGGCCGACGAAGCCGGTATTGCTGAAACAGCCGCACAGCCCCGCGATATTGGCCTCGCTGCTCGTCCGCCCCAGCCATTTCTCGACCGCGAAGCCGATCGCATAGGTGGTCAGCGCCCCGCCGATCACCGCGATCAGCATCGACGGCACCGCCAGGTCGCGCGCATCCATCTTCGCGATCGACCGGAAGGTCAGCACCGGCAAGGTGACGCCGATGACGAAGCGGTTCAGCACTTCAAAGGCGCGGTCCCCCAGCAAATTGGTGCGCCCGCATCCATAACCGAGCAGGATGAGCCCGAACACCGGCACCAGCGCGCCCAATATCGTCATCGCCATGGGAAGATCGCCACCGGAGGAGGGAAAACTGCGCGCCGCTTACAGCATCGCACCGGAAAGTGGGAACGGCTTTTTCACAAAAGCGCAGCGGCGGCCCGTCACCTCATTTCGCCCGAACCGCCGCCGAACAGCCCTGCCGCAGTGACGAAGCTCGCCCGCGCGGCCTCGTCCAGTGGCAGCGCGCGGAACGCGTCGGACAGGATTTCGACTCCATAAGGCCCGTCATAACCCGTCCGCCCCAGCGCCCTGAGGAAAGCGGGCAGGTCGAAATCGCCTTCTCCGCACAGCCGCCTGTGGCGCATCGTATCTTCGGTGATGGAACCTCGCATCACCTTATCCGCGTCGCATAATTCCACCGCCTTGATGAAGCGCGCCGGAACCGCCGCGACATCCTCCACGGCGCTGCCCGAACGGACGACATGCCATATGTCGATCAGCAGCCCGCCATTGGCCGCCCCGGCCCGGCTGACCATGTCGAGCGCGGACGGCAGGTCCGGCAGGTCGGAAAAGGGGATCATCTCCAGCGCCATCGCCAGCCCATGCGGGGCCGCGTCCGCGCACAAGGCGGCGAACTGTTCCGCCAGCCGCGCCATGTCCCATCCCTCATCGCCAAAGGGCGGCATGACCTTCACATGGCGTGCGCCCAGCATATCGGCCGCCTCGAACAGCTCCGCCCGCGCGGCGTCGGACCGCTTGCGCCGGTCCCCGTCCGCGAACCAGTCCGGGAGATATTCCAGCTCGACGATGCGCAGCCCGGCATCGGTCAGGCGTCTGCACAGCGTCCGATAGTCCTTGCCCCGCTCACGCCACCGCGCAAGGTCGCCCAGCCAGAAGCCTACGCCTTGATACCCGGCCCGCGCCGCCGCATCGATCCGGTCCTCCAGCGGCCACCGGCTCACATTGTCCGGCGCATCCGGCCGCACATTGCCCGCGATGGTCCAGCAGGTGGCGATCAATGCGGGGCGCCGGCCCGGCACTTTTTCTCTCCCTCACCCTATCCTGGGCGTTTCGATCCCCGCATTGTCGCAGGCATAGTTCAGCAGCGCGCTATAATCCTTCGATGCATAGTCCGTCGCGCGCGCGCCGCCGAACACGGCATGGGCGGCCGATCCCATGGGCAGGCCGATGCGATTTTCCGCCGCCGCGGTGATGGCGAGCGTCAGGTCCTTGAACGCCAGGTCGATGGTGAAGCCCGGCTCTATATCGCCCTTCAACGCCTTGTTCACCATCAGCACATGGAACTGGCCGTTGCGCGCGGTGGTATTGCCGGTGACGTCGTGCATCGTCTGGATGTCGAGGCCCAGCTTCGTGCCCAGCGCCAGCGATTCCGCGACGATCTGCGCGGTCGACAGCAGCATGAAATTGTTGATCAGCTTCATGCGGCTGCCCATGCCCGGCTTGCCGCAGCGGAAGATGTCGGTGCCCATGGCCTTCAGCGCCGGTTCGACCCGCGCATAATCCTCGTCATTCGCGCCGACCATGAACAGCGATTCGCCGCGTTCGGCATGCAGCGCCAGACGGCCGATCGGCGCATCGACAAAGGCGATGCCCTTGGCCGCGCAGGCGGCGGCGACCCGGTCGGTCCCCTTGGCGTCGATGGTGGACAGGTCCATCAGCAGCCCGCCAGCATCGATATTGGCCAGCACGCCGTCTTCGCCCAGCACCACTGCTTCCACATGCTGCGTCGCGGGCAGCACGGTGATGACGATATCCTGCCCCCGGCTCGCCTCGGCAACGCTCGCCGCCTTCTTCGCACCCAGCTCTGCCACCTTGCTCATCTTCGCATCGTCAATGTCGAAGACGGTGACGTCAAAGCCCTTGCGTTGCAGGTTGGACGACATGGGCAACCCCATCGCACCCAGTCCGATAAAGCCGATCTTCGTGGTCATGCTATTTCCTCTCGACGTTCGGCCGACATCCCGGCCAAGATGAATTCTGAATTTTGTTCACGCGGAGGCGCGGAGACGCAGAGAAAGGAAGAATGCGCCGTAGGCGCCCTCAACTTGCTCCCGAAAAGGGCGACGCACCCTCATCGCCGCTCCGCTGCCTCACTCTTCTCCGCGTCTCCGCGCCTCCGCGTGAATCATCCTTGCTTAATGCAATTTCTCCGCCACGACCCCCGCTTCGATCAGCGCGGCCAGATCGGCCTCGCTCACGCCAAGCAGGTCCGTCAGCACGCCGCGCGTATCTTCGCCCGACCGGGGCGGGGCATAGCGATAGTCGGCGGGCGTCTTGGAAAATTTGCCCGGATAGCCGAGCACCTTCACCACCGTCCCATCGGACCGCACCATTTCGCGCACGACGCCGCGCGCCTCGATCTGCGGATCGGCCAAAATATGGGGAATGTCGTTGACCCGCCCGCCCGGCAGCTTGGCCGCTTCCATGGCCGCGATCAGGTCGTCCGACTTCCACTTGGCGATGGCGGGGCGCATCTCTTCCTGCAAGGCATGGCGGTTGGGCGACCGCCCGGCATTATCCTTGAAACGCGGATCGTCGGGCAGGTCGGGCCGCCCGATCAGTTCGCAAAAGCTGCGGAACTGCCGGTCATTGCCCAGCGCCACCAATATGTCGCCATCGGCGCAGGAAAAATCCTGATAGGGGACGGTATTGGGATGCTCATTGCCCAGGCGGCGCGGGATCATGCCGCCGTTCAGGTAATTGCTGGCCTGATTGGCGAGCAGCGACACCTGCGTGTCCAGCAGCGCCATGTCGATATGCTGCCCTTCGCCCGTGCGGTCGCGATGGGCCAGCGCCGCCAGGATGGAGATGGCGGAATATAGCCCCGTCACCAGGTCGCTGATGGGGATGCCGACCTTCATCGGCCCGCCGCCCGGCTCGTCGTCGGGACGGCCGGTGATCGACATCAGGCCGCTCATCCCCTGGATCAGGAAGTCGTATCCGCCGCGATCCTTATAGGGTCCGTCCTGCCCGAAACCAGTGACCGAACAATATATGAGCCTGGGATTGATCGCCGAAAGCGCGGCATAATCCAGCCCATATTTGACCAGCCCGCCGACGCGGAAATTCTCGACCACGATATCCGCGTCCGCCGCGATCTTGCGGATCAGTTCCGCGCCGCGCGGGTCGGCCAGGTTGATGGCGGCGGACTTCTTGTTGCGGTTGGCGCACAGATAATAGGCCGCGTCCTTCGACCCGTCCTCCAGGAAGGGAGGGCCCCAGCGGCGCGTGTCGTCGCCCTGTCCGGGTTGTTCGATCTTGATGACTTCGGCGCCCAGGTCGCCCAATATCTGCGTGCACCAGGGCCCCGCCAATACGCGGGACAGGTCCAGCACCTTGATGCCCGCCAGCGGGCCGGTTGCCTTGGGGGAGGGGTTGCCGCTCACTTGTCCTTGAACTCCGGCGCGCGCTTGCCCAGGAAGGCGGCAATCGCTTCATGATGGTCTTCGCTATAATGGGCCAGCGCCTGATAGCTCGCCGCCATTTCCAGCAGCGTGGGCAGCTTCACATGCGCGCCTTCGCGCATCAGCCGCTTGGCCATGCGGGTGGCGTGGCCGGGATTGGCGGCGATCTTGCCCGCCAGTTCGACCGCGCGGTCCATCAGCCGGCCGCCCGGCACGACTTCGGCCACCAGCCCATAGTCCAGCGCCGTCGCCGCATCGATCGCGTCGCCCGTCAGCGTCATGATGTTGGCGCGCTGCGGACCGATCAGGCGCGGCAGCAGCCAGCCGCCGCCGCCGCCCGGAATGATGCCCAGCTTCACATAGCTTTCCGCGACCACCGCGCTGTCGGCCATGATGCGGATGTCGCACATGCAGGCGATGTCCAGCCCCAGGCCGATCGCCGGGCCGTTGATCGCCGCGACCATCGGCACTTCCAGTTCCAGCAGCGCCGGGCCGATCATCTGCACGCTGGTGCGATAGCTGTTGCGGATCTCATAGGGCGATCCGCCGAACATGCCCGATCGTTCCTGCATGTTCTTGACGTTTCCGCCTGCGCAGAACGCCTTGCCCTCGCCCGTCAGGACGATCGCGCGCACCGTCGTGTCGCGCGCCATCCGCTTGCAGAAATCGACGATCTCCTCGCTATGTTCGACTTCGGAAATCGCGTTGCGTTCGGCGGGACGGTTGAACCGGGCGATGACGACGGGGCCATCGCGCTCGATGAGCAGAAACGGGTCCAAGGTCTGGCTCTCCTGAAAATAGGGCGGGTTTGCGCGGCACGCTAGGCGCTGGTCCCTTTTGGCGCTAATATTGATTTCGGCTTTATCGATATACAGAGGCTATCGTGGAACTGCGCCAGCTGCGCTATTTCGTCACCCTTGCCGAAACCGGCAATTTCCACCGCGCGGCGGAGCGGCTCAACATCTCCCAGCCGCCGCTGACGGTCGCCATCCGCAAGCTGGAGGCGGAACTGGGCGCGGCCCTGTTCGATCGCGGGGCGCGCGGGGTGACGCTGACGCCTGCGGGGCGCAGTTCGCTGGAAATCGCGCGGGCCGCGCTCGCCCAGGCCGATCGGTTCCGCGAAACCGTGCGCGAAGGGGCGGTGGGGGAACGGGGCAGGTTGCGCGTCGGCTTCGTCGGATCGGCCACCTTCGAACTGCTCCCTCGCCTGATCACCAGCTATCGCCGCCGCTATCCCGCGGTCGAACTGGTGCTGGAGGAAGCGACCAGCGTCGACATCGCGCGAAAGCTCGCCGCGACCGAACTGGATGTCGGCCTCGTGCGGCTTCCCCTGCTTCAGATCGCGGCGGTGGACACGCGCGTGATCGACCCGGACGAGTTGCACGCCGCGCTCCCGGTCGGCAGCCCCTTTGCCGACGCGGACAGCGTCGAACTCGGCGATCTGGCGCAGCAGCCCTTCATCCTGCAAAGCCGCATCAGCGTGCTGCACTCCATCACCCTCACCGCCTGTCAAAAGGCCGGGTTCATGCCCATCGTTGCGCAGGAGGCCGCACAGCTCAGCGCCGTGCTCGCCCTCATTCGCTCCGGCCTTGGCGTGGCGCTCGTCCCCTCCCGCGCGGCGGTGTCCGTGCCGCAGGGCGTCCGCCTCGTCCGCCTTGCGCAGCAGGTGCCGGTGCAGACCGGCGTCGCCCTGCCGCGCGAAGGCGCGACCCTGCTCGCCCGCAACTTCGCCGCTCTCGCCTCCGATAGCAAATAGGTATCGCTGGACGGACAATCGATATTGGACACTCGCCCCGGCAAGCGCGATCAGGCTTCGACTTCACTCACGGTTTTACGAGGCCGTCTTGTTCGAAACATTGACCCTTTCCACCCTCCCGCCAGAGGATGAAGCGATCCGTCCCGCCCTGCGCGCGCTGATCGCCGAAGCCATTTCCGAACTGCCGGTCGATCGCCGCGCCCGGTCCTGGCAGGGCTTCGACGCTTCGTTCAGCCGCAAGCTGGGGCAGGCGGGCTATCTCGGCCTCTCCATCCCCAAAAGCTACGGCGGCGCCGACCGCAGCCCCTTCACCCGCTTCGTCGTGGTGGAGGAACTGCTCTCCGCAGGCGCCCCCGTCGCCGCCCACTGGATCGCCGACCGCCAGAGCGGCCCGCTGATCCGCCACTTCGGCACGGAGGAGCAGCGCCAATTCTACCTGCCCCGCATCTGCAAGGGCGAAGCGCTGTTCTGCATCGGCATGAGCGAGCCGGGCTCCGGCTCCGACCTCGCCAGCGTCCGCACCCGCGCCGACCGGCAGGAGGATGGAAGCTGGCTGCTCAACGGCCAGAAGATCTGGACCACCAACGCGATGCACAGCGATTACATGATCGCCCTGGTGCGCACGTCTGGAACCAGCGCCGACCGCCAGCAGGGCCTGTCGCAGCTCATCGTCGACCTGAAGCTCCCCGGCATCACCATCCGCCCCATCGTCGACCTGACCGGCGACGCGCATTTCGCCGAAGTCTTTTTCGAGGATGTCCGCCTTGCCCCCGACGCGCTGATCGGCGCGGAAGGGCAGGGGTGGAAGCAGGTCACCGCTGAACTCGCCTTCGAACGCAGCGGCCCGGAACGCATCTATTCCTCCGTCGTGCTGATCGATGCCTGGGTCCGCCACCTGGAAGCCGTGGGCCGCAAGGACAGCGCCACCATGCGCCTCGCCGGATCGCTGACCGCCCAGCTTGCCGTGCTGCGCGAAATGTCGCTCGCCGTCACCGCGCGCCTTGTCGCGGGCGAAAGCCCCGTGGTCGAAGCGTCGCTGATGAAGGATCTCGGCACCGGCTTCGAACAGGCCGTGCCGCAACTGATCGGCGACGATCTTGCCGCCAACCCGGACGAGCCTGTCGATGCCGAACTCTACCGCACATTGCTTTACGTCACGCATATCGCGCCCAGCTTCTCGCTGCGCGGCGGCACGCGGGAAATCCTGCGCGGCATCATCGCGCGCGGATTGGGCCTGAGATAAGGGGGACGGACCATGGACATGCAGGAACTGATCGATCCCTTCGCCCGCCTGATCGAGGATCTGTGCACCCCCGCCGCCGTTCGTGCGGTGGAAGCGGGCGGCGACAGCAGCGCGATGTGGAACGGCTTCGTCGAATCCGGCTTCCTCGACGCGCTGGTGGCGGAGGAGGCGGGCGGCGCTGGCCTTTCGCTCGCCGATGCCGCGCCGCTGATCGCGCTGCTTGGCCGCCATGCCGTGCCGCTGCCGGTGGGCGACACGATGATCGCCCGCGCGCTGCTGGCGGCTGCTGGCGTGGAAGCGCCTGCCGGTCCGATCGCGATCGCCACCGGCGCGGGCCCGGCCCCCTTCGCAGCCGTTGCCTCGCACATCCTGTCCGGCTCGCCCGAAGTGCCTGTCCTCAGCGAAGCCAGGGTCGAGGCGACCGGCGTGCATCATGACGTTGACGGCTATGCGCCCGGCCTGGATGGCAAGGCGCTCCGCGCCGTCGCCGCCATGCTGCGCGCGATCCTGATCTCCGGCGCGGCGGAGCGCGTCATGGAAATGACGGTCGCCTACGCCAATGAGCGCAGCCAGTTCGGCAAGCCCATCGGCAAGCAGCAGGCGGTGCAGCAGCAGCTTTCGGTCCTCGCCGAACAAGCCGTCGCCGCCCGCATCGCCGCCGCCATTGGCGCGCGGTCCGGCCTCACCCCGCGCCTGGCCGACGCCGCCATCGCCAAGCATGGCGCCAGCCTCGCCGCCGCGCAGATCGCCGCCATTGCCCATGCCGTGCACGGCGCGATCGGCATCAGCGAGGAATATGACCTGCAACTGCTGACCCGCCGCCTGCATGGATGGCGGCTGGCCGATGGATCGGAAGGCTATTGGGCGGGCGTTCTGGGCGGCTTGCGGATGGATGAAGCGGGCAAGCCGACCGCGGACTTCCTGCGGGCGGCGTAGGGGTTGGTCCCGAAGCGCGGCGTTCTCCTGCGAAGGCAATCGAACGAGACAAGCGGCTCGTGAAAGCCCAGTCCGGCCTCTGGTCGATCATCGCACCGTTTGGACCTGGTTCCTGCCTGCGCAGGAACACGTTTCGCCTTACCCCCGCAGCAGCCTGATGATCGAGGAAAAATCCTTCCCACCCTCGCCGCTATTCACCAGCATCTGGTATAGCGCCTCTGCATTGCCCCCCATCGGCACGCTGGCGTTCACCGCCGCAGCGGCCTCGACCGCCAGCTTGAGATCCTTCAACATCAGCGCGGCGGCGAACCCACCCTCATATCCATTGTCGGCGGGCGAATTGGGGCCGACGCCGGGCAGGGGGCAATAGCTGGTCATCGACCAGCTCTGCCCCGACGAAACGCTCGAAATGTCGTAGAAGGTCTGCGGATCGAGCCCGATCTTCTCCGCCATGGCAAAGGCTTCGCAGGTCGCGACCATGGTCGCTCCCAGCAGCATGTTGTTGCAGATCTTGGCGGCCTGCCCATTCCCCGCGCCGCCCGCATGGATGACGGCCTTGCCCATGGCGGACAGGATCGGCCTGGCCCGCTCGAATGCGGCATCGCTGCCCCCCACCATGAAGGTCAGCGTGCCGCCATTGGCCGCCGCGATGCCGCCGGAAACCGGCGCATCCACCATCGCAAAGCCCTTATCCTCCGCCGCCGCGATCGTGCGGCGGGCGGTGGCGACATCGATGGTCGAACAATCGAGCAGGATCGCGCCCGCATCGGCCGCGCCGAAGACGGAACCGTTATAGACCTCTTCCACATGCTTGCCCGCAGGCAGCATGGTGACCACCGCTCCGGCCCCTCGCACGGCTTCCCCGGCACTGGCGCAGGGAAGCGCGCCCGCCTCCTTCGCCTTGTCCAGCGCGGAGGCGGAAAGGTCGAAGGCACGGACCGCATAGCCGTTTTTCAGCAGGTTGGCCGCCATGCCCGCGCCCATATTGCCCAGGCCGATGAAAGCGATGGTCATGCTCATATGCTGGCCGCCTCCTCGCGGCCGTCACTATTCAGGGCGTCAGCGCCCCTTCCATTGCGCCGGGCGCTTTTCGACGAAGGCGGTCATGCCCTCGATCTTGTCCTGCGTGGCGGTAAGGATCTGGAACAGGCGGCGCTCGGTCAGCAGCCCCTGGGCGAGGCCCGTCTCGAACGCGACGTTGACCATCTCCTTGTTGATCATCGCCGCCATCGGGGGCATCGACGCGATAGTTTCCGCCGTCTTGAGCGCATCGTCCAGAAGCTCGGCCGCCGGGACGATGCGGGCGACGAGGCCCGAACGCTCCGCTTCCTCCGCGCCCATCATCCGGCCGGTCAGGCACATTTCCATCGCCTTCGCCTTGCCCACGGCGCGGGTCAGGCGCTGCGACCCGCCCATGCCCGGCGCGACGCCCAGCTTGATTTCCGGCTGGCCGAACTTGGCCGTATCCGACGCGATGATGAAGTCCGCCATCATCGCCAGCTCGCATCCGCCGCCCAGCGCAAAGCCGTTCACCGCCGCGATCCACGGCTTGCGCGTGGCGACGACGCCGCTCTGCCAGCCGGAAAAGAAATCCTCCAGGAAGAAGTCCGCCGCTTCCTTCTCCACCATTTCCTTGATGTCGGCTCCGGCGGCGAAGGCCTTGTCCCCGCTGCCGGTCAGCACCGCGCAACGCTGCGACGGGTCGGCATCATAGGCGGTGAAGACGGCGGTCAGGTCCTTCAATACCTGACTGTTCAGCGCATTCAGCGCCTGCGGCCGGTTGAGCGTGATCAGCGTCACGGCGCCACGCTGTTCCACCAGGATCGTTTCATAGGTCATCGGTCAAGCTCCAGTCTGCGGGTGAGGCGTCCATTCCCTGCCCGGTGGCAGCGGAGCGAAGAGGCTGTCAACCAGATCATGCGTGACCTCTTGCGGCGTGGCCGGATTCCAGCGCGGCGCATTGTCCTTGTCGAAGATGACGGCCCGCACGCCTTCGACGAAATCGGGGCGGCGGATGACATGGCAGGCGATGCGATATTCGTTGTGCATATTGTCGGCAAAGTCGGTGAAGGCCGCGCCTTCCGCCAATTGCCGCAGGGCGACCTTCACCGTCTGGGGCGACTTGGACGCCAATATGGCGCGCTGCTCCTGCGCCCAGGGCGATCCGTCCGCCTCCAGCGCGGCCAATATGTCCTCATAGCGGTCCGAAGCGAACAGGCGGTCGATATCGGCCCGCCGCGCCTCCCACTCCGAAGCGGGCGGGACATCGGCCAACGCGTCCAGAATGCCGGAGATGCGCGAAGGATCGGCGACGATCCGCTCCTTGGCCGCCTCGATCCGGCCGGATGGCAGATAATGGGTGGCAAGGCCCAGCGCCAGGCAGTCCGCCCCCTTGATCCGCGCCCCCGTCACCGCCAGCCACACGCCCGCGCGGCCGGGCAGGCGCGGCAGATACCAGCCGCCGCCGACGTCCGGGAACAGGCCGATGCCCGTCTCAGGCATGGCGAAGGTCGTCCGTTCGGTCGCGACCCGGTAGCGGGCGGGCAGCGATATGCCGACGCCGCCGCCCATGACGATCCCGTCCATGAAGGCGATGACCGGCTTTGAATAGCTGAACAGCATATGGTTCATGCGATATTCGAGGAAGAAGAAGCGCTCGGCCTCCGTGCAGTCCCCCTTCGCGCTGTTGGCGATCAGCGCGATGTCGCCCCCGGCGCAAAATCCCCTGCCGTCCGCGTGATCGATCATCACGGCGGCGATCCGGTCATCGCTCGCCCAGGCGATCAGCGCGTCCATCACCGCTTCGCACATTTCGGGCGTGAGCGCGTGGATCGCCTTTGGCCGGTTCAGCCGGATGCGGCCCACTCCATGATCGGCAAAGGTGATAAGCTGATCCGTCATTCCCGCTCCATATCCATGCGCCGCAGGGGCTTTCGTTCCGCTATTGCTTCAGCATATCCCGCGCGACGATCATGCGCATGACCTGATTGGTGCCCTCCAGGATCGAATGGACGCGCAGGTCCCGCCAGAAACGTTCGACCGGATAGTCCATCAGATAGCCATAGCCGCCATGCAGTTGCAGCGCGCGGTCCGCCACTGCCGATCCCGTATCGGTCGCCAGCCGCTTGGCCATGGCGGCAAAGCGCGTCTTGTCGGGCGCATTCTCCGTCACCTTGACGGCGGCGGCGTAAAGCAGCATCCGCGCCGCCTCCAATTCGGTCTGCATGTCGGCGAGCGTGAACTGCGTGTTCTGAAAGCCGGCGATGGCCTGACCGAACTGCTGGCGTTCCTTCGTATATCGCAGCGCCTCATCGATGCAGCGCTGCGCCCCGCCCAGCGAACAGGCGCCGATGTTGAGCCGCCCCCCGTCCAGCCCCATCATCGCGATGCGAAATCCTTCGCCCTCCGCCCCGACCAGATTTTCCAGCGGCACCCGCACGCCGTCGAAATTGACCTGAGCGGTAGGCTGGCTGTGCCAGCCCAGCTTGCGCTCCTGCGCGCCGAAGCTGACGCCCTCCATATCCTTTTCGATGATCAGGCAGCTGATCCCCTTGGGGCCTTCGCCGCCGGTGCGCACCATCGTCACATAGATGTCGTTTTCGCCGCCGCCCGAAATGAACTGCTTCGAACCCGTCACCACATAATGATCGCCGTCCCGCACCGCCCGCGTCTTGAGCGCGGCGGCGTCGGACCCGGACCCCGCCTCCGTCAGGCAATAGCTCGCCATGCGGTCCATCGGCACCAGATCGGGCAGATATTTGTCCTTCACCGCCTGGCTGCCGAAGCGGTCGATCATCCACGCGCCCATATTGTGGATGGAGATGAAGGCGCTGGTCGACGGGCATCCATAGGCCATGGCTTCCATGATCAGCGCCGCTTCCAACCGCCCCAGCCCGATGCCGCCCGACGTTTCCGACACATAGATGCCGCCGAAACCCAGTTCCGCCGCCGCGCGGATCGTGTCGCGGGGGAAGATATGCTTTTCGTCCCATTCGGCGGCGTGCGGCGTGATCGCATCGGCGGTGAAGCGGCGGGCAAGCTCCTGAATCTCGCGCTGCTCTCCGGTCAGGTCGAACTGGTTGGTCATGCTGTCCTGCTGTTCCGCCTTTGCCGCCTGATCATCCCATCGTCGGTATGATGAACGCGCTTTCGCCGCTTGCGCCGCCATCGGGCCAGCGCTGCGTCACCGTCTTCACCTTGGTCCAGAATTTGACGCCCTCCATGCCATGCTGGTTGGTGTCGCCAAAGGCCGACCGCTTCCAGCCGCCGAAAGTGTGATAGGCGACCGGCACCGGGATGGGAACGTTGATCCCGACCATGCCGACATTCACCCGCGCGGCGAACTCGCGCGCCGCATGGCCGTTGCGCGTGAAGATGGCGACGCCATTGCCATATTGATGCTGGCTGGGCAGCGCCAGCGCCTCCTCGAAACTTCCGGCGCGCACCATTTGCAGCACGGGCCCGAAAATCTCCTCCTGATAGCTCCGCATCGTTGGCGTCACATGGTCGAACAGGGTCGGCCCGACGAAAAAGCCCTCCTCATGCCCTTGCAGGGTAAAGCCGCGCCCGTCGACCACCAGTTCCGCGCCCTCGTCAACGCCCATCTGGATATAGTTTTCGATTCTCGCCTTGTGCGCGGCACTGACCACCGGGCCATAATGCGCATCGGGATCGGTCGACACGCCGACCCGCAGCGCTTCGATCGCGGGCAGCATCTTTTCGCGCAGGGCGGCCGCCGTCTTCTCCCCCACCGGCACCACCACGGGCAGCGCCATGCAACGCTCGCCCGCAGATCCGAACGCAGCGCCCGACAGGTCGTTCACCACCTGATCCAGGTCGGCGTCGGGCATGACGATGCCGTGATTCTTGGCCCCGCCCATCGCCTGCACGCGCTTGCCCGCCTCGACCCCGCGCCTGTAAACATAATGGGCGATATCGGACGATCCGACGAAGCTGACCGCCGCAATATCGGGATGGTCCAGGATCGCGTCCACCATCTCCTTGTCCCCATGCACCACCTGAAGGATGCCTTCGGGAAGCCCTGCCTCCAAAAACAGTTCCGCCAGCCGCACCGGCACGGAAGGATCACGCTCGGACGGTTTCAGGATGAAGGCGTTGCCGGTCGCGATCGCCACGCCCGACATCCACAGCGGGATCATCGCGGGAAAGTTGAAGGGCGTGATCCCCGCGCCGATGCCCAGCGGCTGGCGCATGGAATAGACGTCGATGCCCGGCCCCGCGCCCTGCGTATATTCGCCCTTCAGCGCATGGGGAATGCCGCAGCAGAATTCGATCACCTCCAGCCCGCGCTGGATGTCGCCCTTCGCGTCGGCAATCACCTTGCCATGCTCGGAACTGAGCAGACGCGCCAGCTCGTCCATGTTCCTTTCGACCAGCGCCTTGAATTCGAACATGACGCGCGCGCGCCGCTGCGGGTTGACGGCGGCCCAGGCGGGCTGGGCCTTCTTCGCGGCCTCCACGGCGCGGTCCAGCAGCGCCCGGTCGCCCAGGGCGACGCGCGCCTGCACGCTGCCCCTGTTCGGGTCGAACACGTCGCCGAAGCGGGCAGGGGCGGGCAGGCCGGAAAAGGCGATCTTATGGCTGATGTCGCGCATGGCGGATCTCTCCTGTGGTTGCTTCGTCTCTGGGCCTAAGCACATTTGCATGCAATAGCGCATTGTTGCATTCATGGGCTGCAAAAATGCAGCAAGGCGCGGGAAGGAAGCAGATGTTCGACTGGGATGACATGCGCGTGTTCCTGGCCGTGGCGCGGGCGCGCAAGATCGCACCGGCCGCGCGTTCGCTGGGCCTTGATCCCACCACGCTGACGCGCCGGATCGGCCGGTTGGAAAAGGCGCTGGGCGCGCGCCTGTTCGACCTCAGCATGGGGGAGCGGCTGCTGTCGGAGCAGGGCCATGCGATGCTCGCCCATGCCGAGCGCGTCGAAAGCGCCACCCTCGCCGCGATGGAGGAAGCGACCGGCAAGGCGCGGACCCTGTCGGGGCAGGTGCGCCTGTCCGTGGCCGAAGGGTTCGGCACCTGGGTGCTGGCCCCCGGCCTCGCCAGCTTCCATGCGCGCCATGCCGGTATCCGGCTGGACCTCATTTCCGCATCAGGCTTCCTCAACCCGTCCAAGCGCGAAGCGGACATGGCGGTGATGCTCGCCCGGCCGCAAAGGGGGCGGCTTTCCGTCCAGCGGCTGGGCGACTATGCGCTGCACCTCTATGCGGCCAGCGCCTATCTGGAACAGCATGGCGCGCCCGCCAGCCCCGCCGATCTGCTGCGCCATACGCTGATCGGCTATGTGCCCGACTTCATCTTCTCGCCCGAACTGGATTATCTCAATGAAGTGCATGCCGGGCTGGAGGCGCATCTGCGCGCCACCAGCATCAACATGCAGCACCGGATGATCGCGGAGAGCGCTGGCATCGGCATATTGCCGGACTTTATCGGCCGCAGGGACCCCGGCCTGCGGCCGCTGCTGGCGGGCAGCGTTCAGATCACGCGCAGTTTCTGGCTGGTCATCCACGAAGACCTGCGCAAGCTGCCGCGCATCGAAGCCGTCGCCCAATGGCTGCACGAACGCGTCGCCCACATGAACCCCGGCTAAGGCGCGCCGCTGATCGCGGGCAGCATCGCGGACCGTCAGAGGCCGAGCAGGTCCGCCGCCGATTTGCCGAAGAAGCTCTCCCGCGTCGATTGCGGCAAACCCTCCAGCTGCTTGTCGTAGAGCGCGACCGCCTCCTGATGTCCCTCGATATGCGGGAAATCGGACGAGAAGACGATGATGCCTTCGGGCACGCGCTCGATCGTCGGGCGCAGCACGTCCTGCTGGTGGACGACCGACACGCGCACCTGCCGCTGCACATATTCGCTGGGTTTCAGCGGATAGGAATAGGGCGCGAAGCTCAGCATGCGGGGGCGCTTCTCATCGGCCTCCAGATCGATCGCTTCCAGGAAATCGGGCAGCCAGTCGATGCCCAGTTCCGACACGATGACCGCCAGCCTTGGATAGCGGTCGAGCACACCGCCGAAGATCAGCGACGCGACCGCAAGTTGCGGCACCAGGCGGCGCGACAGGTTGGCGATGCGGTAGAAGGCCGCGATGTCCCCGCCATTGTTCGCCCATCCCGGATGCATCGCTGCCCGGCCGCCGCCGACATGGAACAGGATGGCGACGCCCAGATCCTCGCATGTGGCCCAGAAGGGCTCGAAATCGGGATGGTTGAGCGCCTTGCCGCCATGCGGATCGGCCTTCACGAACACCGCCCGCGCGCCCTTTTCGCGCCCGGCCACGACCTGCGCGATCGACCATTCCACGTCCATCAGGTCGATGACGGTCGCCGGGATCAGGCGGTCGGTATAGCCGTGCAACTGCTCGGTGGACCAGCGATTATAGGTATCCAGCGTTTCCAGCGCCAGTTCGGGCGCGTTGCGCATCGCGTGGCGATAGGGGTGGTATCCGTTGGACGGCAGCAGGATCTGCTTGTCGATGCCGCGCTGGTCCATCCATTTGATGCGCGGTTCGGGCTGATAGGCCTCAGGCGAGTAGGACCCCGAATCGATCGCGATCTGCGGCGGGTCGCCGCCTTCCAGCGACTTGCGATAGGCCTCTGCGATAACCTCCGGGATCAGGGTCAGCGGGTCGGGCCGCAAGGCGGGCGGAACGGATGAAAACAGGTCGCCCACCACGATGTCCAGCAACTGTTCGGCCGCCGTCATCCGGGGCAGCTTGGCGGCGAGCGCGGGATTGGCCTTGGCGAACCAGTCGGACGGCTCATTGAAATGGCTGTCCACATCGATGATGCGCATGATCGTCTCTCCTCATGCCGCGCAGCCTGCTTGATCGGCTGCTTTCCCCGGCGTCGCGCATTATCCTAGGCGAAAGGAAGAGAGCGGCAAGCGTTATTTTCGAACCAATATTCTTTTATTATCCGCCCGCCGTTTCCAGCAGCATGCCGATCGCCGCTTCCCAGTTGGCCGGGTCGGCGCATGCGGTGACCTGTCCGGCATGGGCGTTCAGCAAGGGAAGCTCGGCGCGCGGGCGGGCGTCGATGCTGTCCTGCACGGCGGCGGGATAGTCATCGGCGTAAGCGGCGGCATGGGACGCCAGAACCGCCGATCCCATGACGATGGCGTCGATCGCATGCAGCAGCCACAGCGCCCGCTCCGCCGTGAAGCCGCGCGCCATCATCACCTCCAGCCAGCGCTCCACATTGTCCAGCTTGGCCGCCGGGCTGATCTTGCCGGAAATGAGGAGCGGCAGAAGCTGCGCATCGCTGCGGAAAAGGCCGTAGGCGGCGCGGGCATAGGCACGGGCATAGGCGCGCCAATCCTGCCCCTCATCCTCCGGGAAGGACTGTCCCGCCATGGCGTGCCGCGCGGCAAGGCTGACCAGTTCCTCCCGGTTCTTCACATAATTATAGAGCACGGCGACCCGCACTCCCAGCCGTTCGGCGACTTTCGCCATGGTCAGGTCTTCCAGTCCCACGGCGATGGCGGCCTGAATCACCTGGCTGGTTGTCAGCCGCCTTGGCCGTCCGGCCTTGCGCACAGGCGCTTCGTCCGGGGGGACAAGGGTGGCGCTGGGCGGCGTGAAAGCGGGATCAGGCATCGCGGCACAGTGCGGGCAGGGGGCCCGCATTTCAAGGCCCGCCTCCATCGCGCTGTCAGGCCGCGACGCTCACCGGCGCGGCCTGC
>NZ_ATHO01000012.1 GCF_000445065.1 Sphingobium quisquiliarum P25
CCCGCCACGGCCAGCCCCGCATGCTGGAACAGAAAGCCAAGCGCCGCGATCGAACAGCCAGCAAGGCCGCCCGTCAGCGCGAGCAAGCGCGCCCGCTTCGCCTGATCCATGGCCCCGCGCGGCATCATCGCGCATAGCGCCGTGATCGCGCCGCTGATCACCGTCACGGCGGCGCAGGGAGCGGCCCAGGGCAGCAGCCCGTCGCCCTCCTCCGGCAACAGTCCAAAGGCGTTGGGGTTGAGCAATGCGGCCAGCGCCGCGCACAGCATGGCGATGCCGGTCAGCCCCGCCAGCCCCAGCATCAGCCGGAACAGCACCTGCCCCGGCAGCCCCCGGCCCAGCATCAGCCCCAGCGCCCCGCCTGCCGCCAGCATGGCGGCGATCTGCGGCAGGTTGACGACATCCACGCTGTAGATGGCCGCCGCGCCCAGCATCACGGCTCCGGCAAGAGCGGCAAGCTGACGCCTGTGGCCCGGCCCGGCGCCCCATAGCGACAGGAGGAACAGGAGCGAGGAAAGCGCCCATGCCAGCGTCACCAGATCCACGCCGCCGTTCACCGCCGCCGGTCCCTTTCCATGCGGCGGAGCGCCATGACCGATCCGGTCAGGACCGAGCTGGCCAGCAGCACCGCCAGCAGGCCCAGATAGCGCGCGGCTATGCTGCCCGCCTCAGCAGCGGCGATGATCGATCCGGCAAGTCCGGCCGAACACAGGATCAGGACGATGCCAGCAAGGGCGAAGGCGTCCTTGCGCGGCGTGCGCATCGCCGCCAGCCCGCCCAGCAGGCAGGACAGAAGGAAGAGAATGACGAAGCCCATGTCCATCCGCCCCGCTCCCTGCCCGGCTGCGCCCGCCCCTCCTCTCCGGCTGCGGAGAGGAGGGCGGAAGCGCGATATTACAGCAGCCGTTCGCTGACGACCTTGCCGCCCTGGGTGATGCGGATGGCGTTGCCGATCTCTTCGTCCAGCACCGGCGCGTTCTGGTCCTTGTTCCAGAAGGCCGAAAGGAAGTTGTAGAGATTGCGCGCGAACAGGGCGGACGCATCGGCCGCGAGGCGCGAAGGCACATTCTTGTGCCCGACGATCTTGACGCCGTGCCGCTCCACCACCTGGCCCGCCACCGCGCCCTCGACATTGCCGCCCTGCTCGACGGCGAGGTCGACGATGACGCTGCCCGGCTTCATCGACGCGATCTGCGCATCGGTGATCAGGCGCGGCGCGGGCTTGCCCGGAATCAGCGCGGTGGTGATGACGATGTCCTGCCGGGCGATGTGGCTGGACACCAGTTCGGCCTGCGCCTTCCTGTATTCCTCGGACATCTCGGTGGCATAGCCGCCCTTGCCCTCACCCTCGATCCCGGCGACGCTTTCCACGAAGATCGCCTTCGCGCCCAGGCTTTCGATCTGCTCCTTCGTCGCGGATCGCACATCGGTGGCCGACACCTGCGCGCCCAGCCGCTTGGCCGTGGCGATCGCCTGGAGCCCCGCGACACCCACGCCCATGACGAAGGCGCGCGCGGGCGAGATGGTGCCCGCCGCCGTCATCATCATCGGGAAGGCGCGGCCATATTCATGGGCCGCGTCCAGCACCGCCTTGTACCCGGCAAGGTTCGACTGGGACGAAAGGATGTCCATCGACTGCGCGCGGGTGATGCGCGGCATGAATTCCATGGCCAGCGCTTCATATCCGGCCGCCGCATAGGCGTCCACGCGCGCGCGCTCGGCAAAGGGGTTGAGCCCGGCGACGATCCAGGCGCCCGGCTTCGCGCCTGCAATGCTGGCCGGATCGGGACCCTGCACGCCCAGGATGATGTCCGCGCCAGCGACGGTGGCGGCGCGATCGCCCAGCGCCGCGCCCATGGCGGCATAGTCCTGGTCCGCGATGTCGGCGGTCAGGCCCGCGCCCGCTTCGACCGCGACCTCCGCACCCAGCGCCTTGAACTTCTTGACCGTTTCGGGCGTGCCCGCGACGCGGCGCTCGCCCTCTGCGAGTTCCTTGATGATGGCGATTTTCATTGTCATCCCCCTGTCGGCGCTGGCCTTAGCCGGAGATCAGCAGAACGACGATGGCGGCCACGACCACGCTGGCGATCGTCCCCCACTTCATCAACGCGACGAACCCCGAATAGGTCTGGTTCGCGCTGTCCATATTTCCTTCCGACGCCATGTCAGGTCCCCTTGTCAGCCGTTTCGAGCGCCCTCTTATCGCCAAGCCTGCCCCCTCTCAACCCGCAAAAGCCGGAAAAAATGTCGCGGTTAAGTCCGCCTTTACCCGCAGGCGGTACGCTTTGCCCTCAGTTCAAAAAGAGGGTCCCAATGGCACGCGACGGCGTACCCATGCTGATGCTGATCGATGACGAGCCCGCGCAGCGCAGGCTGGTGTCGGCCCTGGCCGCGCGCGCGGGGTGGCGCACCATCTTCGCCAATGACGGCGAAAGCGCCATCGCGATGCTGGGCACGCAGGACGGCATGCGGCTGGACGCCGTGCTGCTGGACCAATGGAGCCCGAATTACGAGCCTGCCGGCCTCATCCGCGAATTGCGCAGCCGCCGCCCGGCGCTGCCCATCCTGATCCTGACCGCGCACAACAGCGTCGCCGTCGCCGTCGAAGCCATGCGCGCGGGGGCGACGGACTATCTGTCCAAGCCGGTCGCGCCCGAACGGCTGCTCGCCGCGCTCAACGCCACCGTGTCGAGCGAGCATGGCAAGGGGGAGTTGCGCCCGCTCACCGAAAAGATCTCCGCGCCCCTCTCGTTCGAGGATGTGGTCGGGGCCGCGCCGCAATTCCGCGCCGCGCTCGCCATCGCGGCCAAGGCGGCGCGCGCTCGCGTGCCCGTGCTGATCGAAGGGGAAAGCGGTGTCGGCAAGGATGTGATCGCCCGCGCGATCCACGCCGCCTCCCCCCGGCACAAGCAGGCGATGATCACCGTCAATTGCGGCGCCATCCCCGCCAACCTGGTCGAATCGGACCTGTTCGGGCATGAGCGCGGCGCGTTCACCGGCGCGTTCGACCGCCACGTCGGCAAGTTCGTCAGCGCCGACACCGGCACCATCTTCCTTGATGAAGTCAGCGAAATGCCGCTCGACGCGCAGGTGAAGCTGCTGCGCGTGTTGCAGGATGGCGAGGTGCAGCCGATCGGCGCGCGCAGGCCCCTGCATGTCGACGTGCGCGTGATCGCCGCCACCAACAAGCGGCTGACCGACGAAATCGAGGCGGGCCGTTTCCGCGAGGACCTTTATTACCGCCTGAACGTGGTCCAGCTCACCGTGCCGCCGCTGCGCGAACGGCTGGGCGACGTGCCCGCGCTCTGCCGCCATCTGCTCGCCCGCATCGCGACCCAGCCAGGCCTGCGCAGCCTTGGCCTGACCGACGATGCGCTTGCCCTGCTGATGCAGCATGACTGGCCGGGCAATGTGCGCCAGTTGCAGAACGCCCTCTTCCGCGCGGCCGTGCTGTGCGAAGGCGACGCGCTGACGCCGCAGGACTTTCCCCAGATCGCCAGCCAGATCCGCGCGCGCGCGCAGGGCGAAACGGCGCAGCCCCGCCTGCGCGCCATTCCGCAGAGCCATCGCGAGGCGGCCGGGATCACCCTGTTCGAAGGCGACGGCCATGTGCGGCAACTGGCGGAGATCGAAGCGGATGTCATCCGCCTCGCCATCGGCCATTATCGCGGGCGCATGACCGAAGTCGCCCGGCGGCTGGGCATCGGCCGTTCGACCCTGTACCGCAAGCTTACCGAACTGGGCATCGACAGCGCCGCCTGAACGCGCCAGCGCCCGCTCCGGTTCGCCTTATCGCGCCGCGCGTCGTTGCGGCGTTGAAATGTCGCAGCGGCTATGCTTTGGAAGCGACATGAAAAGCTTCCCCTTCGCCGCCTGCCTCCCTGTGTTGCTGCTCGCCGCCTGCGGCCGTGCCGAGCCGGTGGAGGACATGCCGAGTCAGGAGGAGCTGGCCGCCGCCGCCAATGCCGCCGCCGCCAAGGCGCTGGCCAGTGCGAAGGCGGACGATGCGGAAAGCCGCAACTATGTGAATGTCCAGCGCGGCTTTTCCGTGACCTTCCCGGAAGGATGGGAAAAGGACGCGGCCGCCAGCAACGCCAATGGCGCGGTGTTCCAGGACCCCGGCGCAGGCGCTGACGTGCGCGTCTTCTGGCAGGACAATCGGGACAACCAAACGCTGCAACAAATCGTCCAGAGCGTCAGCAGCGGGGCCGAAGGAGTCGATGGCGACTTCATCGGCGACAATGAATATCGCGGCACCGCCAATGACGGCGAAGGCAACAACGTCGCCATCCGGCTTGTGCGCCAGCCCGATGGCGGCATCGTCACCGCCACCTTCGTCTATCCCGAAATGCTGAGCGAACAATATCAGGCGATCGCCGAGCGCGTGCTCGACAGCCTGCGCGTCTTCGCCCCGGCCAGCCAGACGCAGGGCGGCGCGGCCCCGGCGGCAACCGGCAACAGCGCCGCAGCGCAGCCGGAGGGATAAGGGCTGCGGCCGAAAAGGCTGGAACCCCACCCTCCAACCGTTCAGGCTGAGCGAAGTCGAAGCCCTCGCCTGAGCGTAGCGAAGGCGCCTCCCAGCCTTCGAACCGAGCGGAAAGACTTAAACCGCGCTCAACCCCGCATCCGCCAGCCCGCGCCAGAGGTGCAGCGCCTGCACGCTTTCCGGCACGTCATGCACCCGCACCATCTGCGCGCCCTGCTGCGCCGCCTGATAGGCCAGCGCGATCGATCCGCCCAGCCGCTGCGGCGCGGGCGCTTCGTTGGAGAGGGCGCCGATCAGCCTTTTCCGGCTCCCCGCGAACAGCACCGGCACGCCCAGCGCCTGAAACAGCGCCAGCCCATTCACCAGCGCAAGATTGTCGGCCAGCGACTTGCCGAAGCCAAGGCCGGGATCGACCATGATCCGGTCCCGCGCGATGCCCGCCTCCACGCACGCGGCGATCCGCGCCTCCAGCATGTCGAACACGTCCGCCACCACATCGGCATAGCCCGCCGGATTGTCGTGCGGATCGTCGCCCGCCGATGGCGCATGCATCAATATGACGGGGCAGTCCGCCTGCGCCGCCACGTCCATCGCGCGGGGATCATGCGCCAGCGCGCTGACATCGTTGATGACCTTCGCCCCCGCCGCCAGCGCGGCTTCCATCACCGCGGCCTTGCGCGTGTCGATGGAAACAGCCACGCCCGCCGCCGCCAGCCGCTCGATCACCGGGACGACGCGCGCAATCTCGTCGCCTTCCCACACCTTTGGCGCACGGGGGCGGGTCGATTCGCCCCCCACGTCGACCAGCGCCGCCCCCGCCGCCGCCATGGCAAAGCCAGCATCCGCCGCCGCCTGCGGATCGCCCGCATGCTTGCCGCCATCGGAAAAGCTGTCCGGCGTGATGTTGAGGATGCCCATCACCTGCGGCGCATCGAACCGGATTGTCCGCTCGCCAAGGCTGAG
>NZ_ATHO01000013.1 GCF_000445065.1 Sphingobium quisquiliarum P25
ATCGTCGGCACCGCCTATCTGGCCGCCGAACCGGGCGCGGCTCCTTTCGCGCCGGTCGGTTCGACCGTGAAGGCGGGCGACACCGTGCTGATCGTCGAAGCGATGAAGGTCATGAACGCGATTCCCGCGCCCAATGCGGGCACGGTCAAGGCTGTCCTGGTCGAAAACGGCCAGCCGGTCGAATATGACCAGCCGCTGATAGTCATCGAATAAGGCCGCGCATCCCATGGCCATCGAAAAGCTGCTGATCGCCAACCGGGGCGAAATCGCCCTGCGCATCCACCGCGCCTGCCATGAAATGGGCATAAAGACGGTGGCGGTCCATTCCACCGCCGACGCCGACGCCATGCATGTGCGCCTCGCCGACGAAGCGATCTGCATCGGCCCCCCGGCGGCCAAGGACAGCTATCTGAACGTCGCCGCGATCATTTCCGCGGCCGAAATCTCCGGCGCGGACGCGATCCATCCGGGCTACGGCTTCCTCTCCGAAAATGCCCAGTTCGCGGAGATCGTCGAAGCGCACGGGCTGGCCTTCGTCGGCCCCAAGCCCGAACATATCCGCATCATGGGCGACAAGGTGGAGGCGAAGCGCACGGCGGGCGCCCTCGGCCTGCCGATCGTCCCCGGTTCCGACGGCGCGCTCGAAAGCGTCGAGGAAGCCAGGCAAGTCGCCGCGAAGATCGGCTACCCCGTCCTCATCAAGGCGGCGTCGGGCGGCGGCGGCCGCGGCATGAAGGTCGTGCCGTCCGAAGACCAGCTCGAAACGCTGATGAAGCAGGCGGGGTCGGAAGCGAAGGCGGCCTTCGGCGACGACACCGTCTATATGGAAAAATATCTGGGCAACCCCCGGCATATCGAATTCCAGGTCTTCGGCGACGGCAATGGCAACGCCATTCACCTTGGCGAGCGCGACTGCTCGCTCCAGCGCCGCCACCAGAAGGTGCTGGAGGAAGCGCCCTCTCCCGTCCTCTCCTCCGCCGAGCGCGACCGGATGGGCGAAGTGGTGCGCAAGGCGATGGCCGACATGGGCTATCGCGGCGCGGGCACCATCGAGTTCCTGTGGGAAAATGGCGAATTCTACTTCATCGAGATGAACACCCGCCTCCAGGTGGAACATCCGGTGACGGAAATGATCACCGGCGTCGATCTCGTCCGCGAACAGATCCGCGTCGCGGAGGGCAAGCCCCTGTCGGTGGAGCAGCAGGACATCGAATTCCACGGCCACGCCATCGAATGCCGCATCAATGCAGAGGACCCGCGCACCTTCGCGCCCTCGCCCGGCACCGTCACCAGCTATCACGTGCCCGGCGGCATGCACGTCCGCGTCGATAGCGGCCTGTATCAAGGCTATAAGGTGCCGCCATATTATGACAGCATGATCGGCAAGCTGATCGTTTACGGCCGCACCCGCGAAGGCTGCATCATGCGCCTCAAGCGCGCGCTGGAAGAATATGTGATCGAAGGCATGAAGACCACGATCCCGCTCCACCAGAAGCTGCTCAAGGACCCCGATTTCCTCAACGGCGACTATACGATCAAGTGGCTGGAAGAGTGGTTGGCGAAGGACGATCAGGCATGAAGGCGACCATCTGGCACAACCCCCGCTGCTCCAAGTCCCGCGCCGCGCTCGCGATCCTGGAAGCCGCGCCGGGCGTTGAGGTTGAGGTGGTCGAATATCTCAAAACCCCGCCCACCCGCGCCGAAATCGAGGCGGTGCTGCGACAGGCAGGTGTCCGCGCATCGGAAGCCGTCCGCAAGGGCGAGCCGGTCGTCAAGGACATCGGCCTCGACGTGACGGACGACAAGGCTGTCCTGGACGCGATGGCGGCGCATCCCATCCTGATCGAACGCGCCATCGTCATCACGGAAAAAGGCGCCGTGATCGCCCGGCCGCCGGAACGGGCGAGCGAAGTCCTTCAACGCGCAAGCAGAAAATTTTCTGACTTCTAAGCTCGGCGAAAACGGGTTTCAGCCCAGCAGCTTGACTCAGATGCGAGGCAAGATGCTTTAGATCCGTGTCCAATCAAAACATTGATTAACGGGGGAATTCTGTGCATATTCGTTGGCTGGCGGCCATTTCTGCCTTGGCGATGTTATCGAGCTGTGGAGGGGGAGGTGCCGACTCCGAGACACCAGCAGCGGGTCCCCAGCCCACGCCTTCGCCAGCACCTACTCCAACGCCAGCTGCGACAGTATTTGGCGCTGTAACAGCAGGCCCGATGCTGGCGCCGATCTCTTTTGATTTTGACAATGACGGCAGGGTCGACGCGATAACGACCACATCCGCCACCGGACTGTTCGGCCAGGACGTCGCAGTGCTACCGCCGTTCATTGGGTTCGGATCTGTCCCTTCATCACCCACCGGCAGAATGAGCGTTAGTCTTGGGGTCGATGCGGCAACCGGGATGATCATCGGAGACATGTCCGCTCCGCCTAGCGCATCGATCATTTCTCCTCTCACCACCGTAATAGACGCGCAGGGGAGCTCCAGCTCCGTGCGAACGGCGCTGGGCTTGGACTCCGGCGGCTATGCATTGAGAGCGGGAACTAATCTGCTCACCTTCAACCCAGTGCGTAACTGGCAGAGCAGCGACGCTGGCGTCGCGCAGGATGCTGGCCGTCTTACAACGATCAATCTGCAACTTTTAGCTCTTGCGGCTTATTTCACAGACACAAGCGACCCCGAGGACTATGCGATATCGCTAAGGAAGGTGTCGCGCCACATCAGTGCTGCAATGGTGACGAGCGGGTCTCTGGATTTTACCACTCCTGCCAGCATCGTAGCTTTGATGACAGCATCAGGGCAGGCATCTGTACTTGATCCGCCTGTTCCCACCGACTGGCGCGACGCTAAAGCCGATCTTATTGCGAAGTATATGACGGCGATGCCCCCCAGGATCAGGGACGAGGCGGACATCAGGGCTTGGGTATATACGTTTCGATTCTTTATCATGCCGGAACTGAACATTCTCGGTTATCGCTGGCCAAATCCGGCAGCGCCCAGGATCGCAGCGATTCAGCCCGCCGATATCACAGCGGTAGCGGAGTATTTTCGGTCAGCACCAGCACCAGTGGCCGGGCCGTTGATGGCGGCACCAGACTATCGTGAAATTACCGCTTCTTCATCAGCACCAAATTCATTGGTCCTTAGCGGCTGCGCCACGGCCGCCCCAACGCGGCTTCCGACCTGTAGCGATTGGCTACTTTTCCGAGGTAGCGAAAACACGGAGCTGACTGCTGCCGACGCCGTCGAGCCTGCCAAGCTGACAGCCAGCTTGATCGACGGAAATCTCCATCTCACGCGAGCAGGAACATTCCTTGGATTGACACGCGTTACTTACCAAACACGCAATTCAACGGGCGATATGGCTACCGGCATCATCTTCGTGCGGGTCCGCGCGCCGGACTGAACTGAGATTGCCGACCTGAGCGCGATGGCAAGCCTGTTTGCCAACGCCCACTGGAGCCCTCCGCCCTAACCCGCTATCCCCTCGCACCATGTCCCAGAATCATCTCTACCTGGTCGACGGCAGCGGCTATATCTTCCGCGCCTATCACCAGCTTCCGCCGCTCACCAATCGCCATGGCCAGCCCGTGGGCGCGGTCTATGGCTACACCACGATGCTGTGGAAGCTGGCCGACGAGCTGGGCAAGGCGGAAGGGCCGACGCACCTCGCGGTCGTGCTGGACAAGGGTAGCCACACGTTCCGCAATGAGATGTACGACGCCTACAAGGCGAACCGTCCACCGCCGCCGGAGGACCTTGTCCCCCAATTCCCGATGATCCGCGACGCCACCCGCGCCTTCTCCCTCCCCTGCATCGAGGAAGCCGGGTTCGAGGCGGACGACATCATCGCCAGCTACACAAAGGCCGCCGTCGCGCAGGGCTGGCACGTCACCATCGTCAGTTCCGACAAGGATCTGATGCAGCTCATCCAGCCCGGCGTCGATATGTACGACACGATGAAGAATGAGCGGCGCGGCGCGGACTATGTCATGGCGAAGTTCGGCGTGCAGCCGCAGCAACTGGGCGACGTCCTCGCGCTGATGGGCGACAGCATCGACAATGTCCCCGGCATTCCCGGCATCGGCCCCAAGACCGCCGCGAAGCTCATCACCGAATATGGCAGCCTGGAAGCCGCGCTCGAAGCCGCCCCTTCGATGAAGAAGTCGAAGATGCAGGAAAATCTGATCGCCCATGCCGACATGGCCCGCCTGTCCCGCAAGCTGGTGGCCCTGCACGACCGCATGGACCTGCCTGAACCGCTGGAGGAACTGACGCTCAAGGGCATTCCGGCCGAACCGCTCCAGAATTTCCTTGAGCATCACGGCTTCAAGTCGCTGCTGACC
>NZ_ATHO01000014.1 GCF_000445065.1 Sphingobium quisquiliarum P25
TGTCCCAGTGCCGCCGCCCGAACCCGTGCCGGAACCGGAACCGGAACCGTAACCACCGCCTGTTCCACCCGTGCCGCCACCGCCGGAGCCGCTTCCGTCATCGCTGCCTCCCCCGCCGGAGCCGCCGCCCGATCCGCCACCGGGCGAACCGATGCTCGCAAAGCGCGTGCCTCCGGTACTTTCGCAAGCGCTCAGGCACAGCATGAGCGCCGAACAGGCTGTCAGGGTCGTGAATGCGCCGCGCCGCCACGGCCGGCCAGATGATCGTCCAACTACCATTTGCTCTCTCCTGTCCAGACCGGCACAGGGAAGCAACGGCAGCCACAGGCCACGCGAGCAGTGTCGAGCAGTCAGAAAACGCACAGCGCCAGCAGCCGGAAGTCAGCGGCTAAAAGAATGAAGATGAAACTGCGATGCGCACCTGAACCTCGGCTCCTTCGGTAGCCCCGCTACCTTGCAACCAAGGCCGGAGACTTTGCGTCCCGGCGTCACCACCGGTTTGCCTTTTTCGGGATCGGGCTGATCCAAATGCGACAACCAAGATGTCGCACTTTAGTTCTACACAAAATTCATGACGCCGCATTTTTATCGTTAATTCTCATCATGCTGCACCGGTCCTATTCGCGCTGCAGAAGGATTGATCGCTTTTATCGATCAATCTGACGCAATCTTGTCGCTTCCTTCGTTACCCTGCCGGTTCTAGCCTGACCGCATTGTGCAAGAGGAGACATATGCCATGGACGCGAAAACAGGTGACAGCCCCCTGTCCTGCCCGATGAAGGAGCCAGCGGCGCTGCGGTCGTTGCTTGGCCGCACCAATCGCGACTGGTGGCCCAACCAGCTGTCGCTGGACATACTTCATCAAAATGGCGCGCATGCCAGCCCGATGGGCGAGTCGTTTGACTATGCCAGGGAATTCCAGTCGCTCGACCTTGAGGCGGTGAAGCGCGACCTGCATGCGCTGATGACGGACAGCCAGCCCTGGTGGCCCGCCGACTATGGTCATTATGGCCCCTTCTTCATCCGCATGGCGTGGCACAGCGCGGGCACGTACCGGACGGGCGACGGCCGGGGCGGCTCCTCTTCGGGCGGGCAGCGGTTCGCCCCGCTCAACAGCTGGCCGGACAATGCCAATCTCGACAAGGCGCGGCGGCTGTTGTGGCCGATCAAGCAGAAATATGGCCGCAAGCTGTCCTGGGCCGACCTGATGATCCTGACCGGCAATGTCGCCATCGAATCTATGGGCGGCCCCATCTTCGGCTTCGGCGGCGGGCGCGAGGATGTGTGGGAACCGGAAAAGGACATTTACTGGGGCACCGAGGAGCAGTGGGTCGGCCATCCCGAAAACCAGACCCGCATCCAGCCGGACAAGGAGATGGTGCTGGAAGATCCGCTGGCGGCGATCCAGATGGGCCTCATCTACGTCAATCCCGAAGGTCCCGGCGGCAATCCCGACCCGCTCCAGTCGGCGCGCGACATCCGCGAAACCTTCGCGCGCATGGGCATGAACGATGAAGAGACGCTGGCGCTGACGGCGGGAGGCCATACGTTCGGCAAGGCGCATGGCGCGGGCGACGCGTCCAAGGTGGGCGCGGAGCCGGAGGGTGCGGACATCGCGCAGCAAGGGCTTGGCTGGCAGAGCAGCCATGAGACGGGCGTGGGCGACCACACCATCACCAGCGGGATCGAAGGCGCATGGACGCCGACGCCGATCCAGTGGGACATGAGCTTCTTCCACATGCTGCTGGACTATGACTATGAGCTGGTGAAGAGTCCCGCGGGCGCGCATCAGTGGCAGCCCGTGAACCAGAAGCCGGAGGATTTGGCTCCGGGCGCGCACAGCCCGGACAAGCGGCTGCCGACGATGATGACGACCGCCGACCTGGCGTTCAAGATGGACCCGGACTATCGCAGGATCGCGGAGCGCTTCCGCAATGATGCCGATGCGTTCGCCGACGCCTTCGCCCGCGCCTGGTTCAAGCTGACTCACCGCGACATGGGGCCCAAGGCGCGCTACCTTGGCCCGGACGTTCCGGCCGAAGACCTGATCTGGCAGGACCCGATCCCGCCCGTTGACCATGTGCTGGTGGACGAGGCCGACATCCGCTCGCTCAAGCAGAGGATACTAGGTTCGGGCCTCAGCGTGGCTGAACTGGTGCAGACCGCCTGGGCTTCGGCATCGACCTTCCGGGGATCGGACAAGCGCGGCGGCGCCAATGGCGCGCGCATCCGCCTTGCCCCGCAGAAGGACTGGGACGTGAACCAGCCGGAGCAACTTGCCCGCGTGCTGGACGTGCTGGAAGGCATCAAGGCCGATTTCGACGGCAGCGCTTCGGGCGGGAAGAAGGTCAGCATCGCCGACCTCATCGTGCTGGGCGGCGCGGCGGCGATCGAAAAGGCGGCGAAGGATGCGGGCCATGACGTGACCGTGCCCTTCACGCCCGGCCGCACGGACGCTTCGCAGGAGCAAACCGATGTCGAGGGCTTCGCCGTCCTCGAACCCAGGGTCGACGGGTTCCGCAACTATCTGCCGGTCAGCTTCCGCGTGCCGGTGGAGGAGTTGCTGATCGACCGGGCCAGCCTGCTGCGGCTGAGCGCGCCGCAGATGACGGTGCTGGTGGGCGGCCTGCGGGTTCTGGGGGCCAATCATGGCGGGTCAAGCCATGGCGTCTTCACCGACCGGCCGGGGCAGCTGACCAACGACTTCTTCGTCAACCTGCTCGACATGGGCACGGCCTGGAAGGCGGACAGCGACAAGGGCGACCTGTTCACCGGCACCTGCCGCAAGACGGACGAGCGGAAGTGGACGGCGACGCGGGTCGATCTGGTGTTCGGCTCCAACTCGCAATTGCGCGCCCTGTCGGAAGTCTATGCCGCCGCCGACGCGGAGCGGAAGTTCGTGGACGACTTCATTCACGCGTGGGTCAAGGTGATGGACGCCGACAGGTTCGACCTCGGCCGGTCGGGTCTGACCGCCAGCGCCTGACCGGAAAAGCCGCCGCGTCGCCATTCGGCAGCGCGGCGGCTTTCCCATGTGCCCGCGCGGGAGCAGATCGCGTCAGTGCAGATCGCGGCGGCGATATTCCGCTTCGCTGGCGTGACCGGGCCGGAGCATATGCGCCGCGCCGTCCGGCTCGCCGGGCTCATGCACCAGTTCCTCGAACAGCGCGCGGTAATGGATCATCGCCTGGCGGAGATCTTCGGTATCCGCCTCGCCGCGCGCATGGCGGATGGCGATGTCATGGGCGGAACGGTAATTCTGCACCACTTCGGGATGATCGACCGACAGGTCCGCCGAGCGCCGTTCGAAATCGACGATCGGATAGCCGCGCTCCTCCATGACCTCGGTCAGCAGCACGTCGGCCCGCGACACAGCGCCTTGCGGATCGTCGACAAACTGGGTCTGGACCCTCAGCCAGCGGTCGGTGAACATATCCACCTGCTGGGGCGAGAGCGGGCGGATGGAAAAGGTCGCCACCCTCTTTTCCCGTTCCTGTAGTTCCGCCTCCGCCTTGCGCGAACTGCCAACGGCTTCCACCGTCCGCGAATATTCAGGGCCGAATTTGGAGCGGAGATTGGCGCGGCGGCGGTTCTGCATCACCATCACGGCGATGCCCGCCAGCAACAGCAGCACGAGCAGGCCAAGGCCGATTTCAAGCGGAGTCAGCGTCACGATGACATTCTCCCAAGGGCCAGAAGGCCGCTAATGACACCCGCCGCTGCTGCGATGTTCAACCGGATCGGCGCGTCTTTGTTCCGGCGGGCATTCGCGCCTGCTCCGGGCGGTGCGGGGGGCCGGGCCGAAGGAACGAAGGGCGGACCGGATGGTTGGCGTCACTCCCCTGAAAGGAGCCCCGGTCCATGCATCTCCAGACCCCCAACGGCCATGCCATCCATGTCAAGGACATGGGGTCCGGCCCTGCCGTCATCCTGATCCACGGCTGGCCGCTGAGCGGCGATATGTGGGAATATCAGACGCTTGCACTGCTGGAGGCGGGCTATCGCGTCATCACCTATGACCGCCGGGGCTTCGGCCAGTCGGGCCATCCGGCGGACGGCTATGATTATAACGTCTTCGCCGACGACCTCGCCGCCGTGATCGACCATGTAGGCGCGCCCAGGGTTTCGCTGATCGGCTTTTCCATGGGCGGCGGAGAGATCGCCCGCTATCTTGGCCGCCATGGATCGGCCAAGGTCGACCGGGTGGCGCTGGTCTCATCGGTCGTGCCCTATCTGTTGCAGGACGGCAGCAATCCCGATGGCGTGGAACAGTCCGTCTTCGACCAGATGAAGATGCAGATCCGCGAGGACCGCTTCGCCTTCCTCCAGACATTCGCGAAGCAATTTTACGGCGTCGGCCTGGTGTCGAAGCCGGTCAGCGGCGCGCTGCTTGACTGGACCTTCGCGCTGGCGATCATGGCCAGCCCCAAGGCGACGATCGATTGCGTCGATGCGTTCGGCCGGACCGATTTCCGCCCCGACCTGGCGGCCTTCGACATCCCGACGCTGATCATCCACGGCACCGGCGACAAGACCGTGCCGATCGACCCCAGCGGCCGCGCCGCAGCAGCAGGCATCCCCGGCGCGCGACTGATCGAATATGATGGCGAGCCGCACGGCCTGTTCGCCACCGCGCCGGACCGGCTGAACGGAGACCTGCTCGCCTTTCTTGCCGATTGATCCTTTTGCGTGGGAACAAGTGGGGCTGCCCGGCTCTTTTTGGCTCCATGCGTCAAAACGACTCCTTCAAACTCGCTATGGACAGCTGGCGGCTGGGGATGGAGGCATGGACCGTGATCGGCCTGCGCATGCCCCGGCTGCTGGCGGGCAACCCAGCCGCCTTTGCCGAAGCGCAGCTGATGGTCGGGGAAAAGATCGAGGCCGCGGCGGCGCTGCAATGGATGGCGATGACCGGCGCGCTCGGCTTCACGCCGGGCGAGGCGATGCGCGCATCCGTCGCCCATTATCGCAAGGGCGTGGGCAAGAACCGACGGCGGCTCGCGCGCCGCTGACCGCGATGCAGTCGGACCTGTTCGCGCCGTCCCTAATCCCTGGCCTTTCCTATGCGCCGGACATCATAAGCCGCGAAGAAGAGGCGGAGCTTGTCGCGCGGATCGGCGCCCTTCCGCTGTCGCCGTTCCGCTTTCAGGGCTGGACCGGCAAGCGGCTGACGCTGTCCTTCGGGTGGAATTATGATTTCGACAATGGCCGCTTCGCCGCCGCCGATCCGATCCCCGAATGGCTCGCGCCGTTGAGGGGGAAGGTGGCGGCGTTCGCGGGGCTGGATAGCGCTGATCTGGTGCAGCTGCTTTTGACCCGGTACGATCCCGGCGCGGGGATCGGCTGGCATCGCGACCGGCCGGTGTTCGACCATGTGGTGGGCGTATCCCTGGGCAGCGAGGCGCGATTGCGGTTCCGCAGGCGCACGCAGACGGGCTTCGAGCGCTTCGCCATCCCGCTCGCGCCCCGGTCCGTCTATCATCTGAGCGGAGAGGCCCGTCACGAATGGGAACATGGCATCGCCGCGATGGAAACGCGCCGCTGGTCCGTCACCTTCCGCACGCTTTCCGCCAAGGGGCGCGCCAGCCAGTCCGGGCGCGGGCAGGAGCGCTGATCCCCCCTCCCCTTGTCGCGCGGCCGCCGCCCACCCATATCCCCTTCATCGTCAACAACGGAAAGGAGGTGGTCTGATGTCTCATTGTCACATGCCGGTTGCGGCAGATGAAAAGAGCATGACCTCCGCCGCGGGGGTCCGGCTCGTCTGAGTCCGTCCAATCGGCTGACAATGGAAAGGCCGTCCGGCATTGCCGGGCGGCCTTTTGCATGGGAGGCAAATGTCAGGGCGCGTCAGAAGCCTTCCGTCCCCTTGTGATCGCCAAAGCCCCCGGCGCGCAATTCCTCCTGATCCTGCCTGGCGCGCTTCTGCGCCTGCGCGATCCGGTCGCGGTCCTCCGGCGTGGGCGGCGCGGGGCGAGGCGCGGCCTGTTCCGCAAGGCTGGGCTCGTGCGCGTCGGGTGCGCTGTTCTTTCCGGTCATGATGAAAACTCCTGCCGCTGCTGGCCAAGCCTGACGAACGGGCGAGCAGGCGGGGCGTTCCGGTGATGCTTGCAGGATCATCGAACCAATTGGCGGCTGGATCGTCTCTCCCTTCTGGATGAAGCGAGAGCCGCGCGAAGGATGAGGATCGCCACCTATAATGTGAACGGCATCAACGGGCGGCTGCCCGTTCTGCTGCGATGGCTGGAACGCGCGGAGCCGGACATCGTCTGCCTTCAGGAACTCAAGGCGCCGCAGGACAAGTTTCCCGAAAAGGCGATCCGCGACGCGGGCTATGACGCCGCCTGGCACGGCCAGAGCCGCTGGAACGGCGTCGCCCTGTTGAGCAGGGTGGGCGAAATCCACGAAACCCGCAGGACGCTGCCCGGCGACCCTGACGATGTGCAGAGCCGCTATATCGAAGCCGCCATCAACGGCGTGCTGGTGGCGGGGCTCTACCTCCCCAACGGCAATCCGCGCCCCGGCCCCAAATATGATTTCAAGCTGCGCTGGTTCGACCGGCTGCATGACCATATGGCGAGCCTGATTCGGCTGGACGCGCCGGTAATCGTGGCGGGCGACTATAATGTCATGCCCACCGACCGCGACGTCTATGTGCCCGAACGCTGGCGCGACGACGCGCTGTTCGCTCCCGAAGTGCGCGCCGCCTACCAGCGCCTGCTGGACCAGGGGTGGAGCGACGCCATCCGCCAGCTGCACCCGGACGAGACCATCTACACCTTCTGGAAATATTGGCGGGGATCGTTCGAGCGCAATGCCGGGCTGCGGATCGACCATGTCCTGCTGAACCCGACCGCCGCGCGGTGGCTGCAAGCGGCGGAGGTGGACACCACGCCCAGAGGATGGGAGCGGACGAGCGACCATGCGCCGGTCGTCGTCACGCTGCGCGGCGAGGCGGAATGATGGCGGAACCATCCAGCCCCGGACTGACGCTGCCGCTGCCGATGGAAGCCCGCCTCGTCACCGAATTGCCGCCGCCGCCCGGCTGGCAATATGAGCCCAAATGGGACGGCTTCCGCGCCATCGCCGGACGGGATGGCGGCACCGCCGATATCCGTTCCAAGTCCGGCAAGTCGCTCGCCCGCTTCTTTCCCGAAATCGTCGCGACGCTGCTGGCAACATCCTGCCAGCGCTTCATCGTGGATGGCGAGTTGATCCTGCCGGCCGGCGGCGTGCTGTCCTTCGACGCGCTTCAGCAAAGGCTGCATCCCGCCGACAGCCGGATCGAGCGTCTGTCGCGCGAGACGCCCGCGCAACTCATGCTGTTCGACTGCCTCGCGCTGGACGGCGAGGATCTGGGCGGCGCGCCGTTGCACGCACGCCGGGCGGCGCTGGAGCGATTCCACCGCGCGGAGGGGAATGACATGCTGCTGCTGTCCCCCGCGAGCGAGCGGCTGGACGACGCGATGGCCTGGCTGGAACGCAGCGGCGGCGCGCTGGACGGGATCATCGCCAAGCCGCTCGACGCGCCCTATCGCTCCGGCGAGCGCGCGATGCTGAAACAGAAGAACCACCGGAGCGCGGATTGCGTGGTCGGCGGCTTCCGGCGCACGGCGGACGGCAAGGGCGCGGCGTCGCTGCTGCTGGGCCTCTATGACGATGACGGCCTGCTGCACCATGTCGGCTTCACATCCAGCTTCAAGGCGGGCGAGCGCCCTGCCCTGCTCGACAGGCTGCTGCCGCTGGCGGGCGGCCCCGGCTTCACCGGCAAGGCGCCCGGCGGCCCCAGCCGCTGGAGCCGGGGAGAGGAAAGTGCGTGGGAGCCGCTGCATGCCCGGCTTGTGGCAGAGGTCGTCTACGATCAGGTGACGGCGGGGCGCTTCCGGCACGGCACCCGTTTCCTGCGCTGGCGGCCAGACAAGGCCCCCGGACAATGCCTGTGCGAGCAGCTTCAGGCGGAACTGCGGCCTGCGGAACTGGAGGCGCTGATCGGCCGCGCCTCATCATGAGTGCGGCGCGACACGCCTGCGCGCGCGGCTGGCCGATCCGTCCTTGAGCGCCCAGCGCAGCACCATGCCCATGCCCGCGAGACGGGCGCGGGCGAGATGGCGGGCCGGTCCGCGTGAAAAGCCATGCATCCGCGCCGCCCAGCCGGGCAGCAGATCGATCGCCGCGTCGATCGCCGCCCGGCCGAAATGCGCCGTCAGCATGCCGGGCGACGGCTGTAGCAGCAGCGAAGCGACTTCCCGCGTCCGATCGTCGCACCGCAGCGCGGGGCGGGCGGCAAGCAGATAGTCCGCCACCTCCCGCCCGCCGCGGGGAACGTTCCGCGCGCCCAGCCGCACTGCCAGATCGGCCATTTCCGCATAATAGAGATCTTCGTCCCGCGCGGGCAGAAGCGGCGCGCGGTAGCGGCGATAGGCGGACAGGAAGGAATAAACCTCCGCCACATGCACCCAGCACAACAGGTCAGGATCGCTGGCGCGATAGACGCCGCCGTCCGGCAGGGCGCCCTCCACCCGGTCATGGACCGCGCGCACCCGCTCGATCAGCCGCTCCGCCTCCGCCGTGCCGCCATAGGTGGTGCCTGCGATGAACTGGGCGGTGCGGCGAAGGCGGCCGCTGCGGTCTTCGCGAAAATTGCTGTGATCCCAAATGCCCGCGAGCGCCGCCGGGTGCAGCATCTGGAGCAGAAGCGCCGCGATGCCGCCCGCCATCATCGACGTGAAATCGGCATGGACGCGCCACGCCATGGATTGGGGGCCGAACAGCCCTTCGTCCCCCAACGGCCTGTCGAGTTCGACCCGCTCCCCGCCCGACCCGAATATCTGCGTCACGTTGCGCCGGATCATCCGCTGCACCGCCTCATGCGGCAGCAGGGGCCGCCATTGGGGTGGTTGGGGCTTGTCCGCTTCGGCCATGTGCTTCCTTTCGCCGCATCAACGCGCCAGCGGCGGCAAAGTGACGGCGCGGGGACGCGACTTCGATCGCAAACAGGCGGCCGGTTGATCGCGGTTAGAAAGTTTTTCGGGAACGTCTGGGGGCCGCTCTGAATTGAACGACAGTATATTTAGGAGACGAATTTCGTGGCCACTCGCTTCATCGCTCGAACGAGCGACTCACAATTTCTACAACAGGACTTTCAGGAAAGGCTCAGTCACTGGAACCGCGACAGGCTGTCGCCCGGCTTTCCAGACGAGTGGGAAAGCCAGTTCCGCGACGGTCAGGCAATGGCCCGGCTGGAACATGCCTTCATGGAAGAACTGCGCGCGCAGGTGCGCGAGCGGGCGGCCAGCGCGCCCACCGATCCCGACGGCTTCATTGCCTGGTTCGAAGCGCTCAAGGAAAATGGGCCGGGCCAGAATGATCCGCTTTTCCCCTGGCTCGCCGAACAGGCGTCGCGAGACGAGGTTCGATGGTTCCTGACGCAGGAAGCCGCCGGGGAAGCCGGGTTCGACGATCTCGTCGCCTTAACGCAGGTGAAGCTGCCAACATCCGCCAAGCTGGAACTGGCGCGCAACTATTGGGATGAAATGGGGCGCGGCAATGAAAAGGGCATGCATGGCCCGATGCTGTCCCAGCTTGTCAGCATCCTGGACCTGTCGCCCACGATCGAAACGACGGTATGGGAAAGCCTGGCGCTGGCCAACGCGATGACCGCCATGGCGACCCAGCGCGTCTATGCGTGGCACAGCGTCGGCGCGCTCGGCGTCATCGAACTGACCGCGCCCTGGCGTTCGGCGCATACCGCCGCTGCGCTCAAGCGGATCGGCCTCAGCCAGTCGGAACGCCGCTATTTCGATCTGCATGCGGTGCTGGACGTCAAGCACAGCCGGGACTGGAACGAACTGGCGATCAAGCCGCTGGTCGCCGAAGACCCGCGCCGCGCCACCGCCATCGCCGAAGGCGCGCTGATCCGCCTGAGCTGCGGCGAGCGGTGCTTTGACCGCTATCGCGCGCATCTGGGGCTGGAGCGTTAAGCATGGCGGGACATCAGCCCCGCATCCTTGTCGTCGAGGATGATCCGGCCATTGCCCGCATGATGGTGGAGATGCTGCGCGCGGCGGATTATGAGGTGGACGGTCCCTATGCCGACGCCAGCGACGGGGTGGCGGCGCTGGCCGCCCATTTCCCTGACGGAGCGGTGCTCGACCTGCACCGGCCTGCGGAGGACGCCAGCCTGCTAAAGGATGATCTGGAGGCGTATGACATTCCCTTCCTCGACTGCGAGGAAAGCGTCCGCCAAGGGAAAGCCGCGCCACTGAAGGGCCGGTCGCAACTGGAAAGGCGGCTCCTCCCCTGGCTCCGGCACATGCGGCACTGAGTGTTCGCGGCGGGCGAGAGCCGTCACGGTTCAGCGCCCCGCTCTTGCCCCTTGCGTGACGGACGCTATGTCCATCCCCTCGGATCAGCGCGGGAGACGGAATGGGCCGCATCGTCGGAAAAATAATCAGCGGCGCAGGCGTCGCGCTGCTGTTTCTGGTCATTGCGCTCTGCCTCGCGATCACCATCGTCCCGCCCTTTCTGGACCGCATCTATTATCAGGGGCCGGTGAGCCGCCATTTTGACGGCGCGCACTTCTTCAACCCCGATGGCGAGATCGAATTTTCCCCGCCGCCGGGCAGTAACCGGCAAAGCTTCGCCGTGCGCTGGCTGCTGGGCGCGGACGAGCGGCCGCCCTGGCCCGATGCGGTGGCGGTAAAGCCCAGCCGTCCCGCGGGGTTCGCCGCGCCGCGCGGCATGACCGCGACCTGGGTCGGCCATGCGACGGTGCTGGTGCAGGCGGCGGGCCTCAATATCCTGACCGATCCGATCTGGTCCGATTATGCCAGCCCCTTGCCGCCATTCGGGCCAAGGCGCGTGGCGCAGCCGGGCATACGGTTCGAAGACCTGCCCAAGATCGACCTGGTGGTCGTCAGCCACAATCATTACGACCATCTGGACATTCCGACGCTCAAAAGGCTCTGGGAGCGCGACCGGCCCAAGATCATCACCAGCCTTGGCAACGACACCATCCTGAAACGCGAAGGCATTCCCGCCGTCGCGCTGGATTGGGGCCAGTCGATCAGCGGAGCGGCGCTGAACGGCCTTGGCTCCGATACGGTGATCCAGTGCGAAAATTACGAACATTGCCCCGATTATCGCGTCCATGTGATCCGCAACCATCATTGGAGCAGCCGGTGGGGCACGGATCGCAACCGCGCGCTCTGGTCCAGCTTCGTGATCGCCACGCGGGCGGGCAACATCTTCTTCGCGGGGGATACGGGCGCGGGCGACATGGCATGGCCGGAGGAAGCGGCGCGGCTGGGGCCGATCCGGCTGGCGATGATCCCGATCGGCGCTTTCCGTTTCTGGCCGGGGCAGATGGAATCGGACAGCCATATCGGGCCGCAGCGGGCCGTCTCCGTATTCGAAAAGCTGGGGGCGTCCACGGCGATCCCGATCCATTGGGGCACGTTCCGCCTGTCTTTCGAACGGTGGAGCACGCCGCCGCGCATGCTGGAACTGTATCTGCGGTGCGCGGGCATAGAGCGGGCGCGCTTCGCGCCGTTGCGCGCCGGGCAGTCGATCGCCGTGCCGCGCTATTCCGCGGTCGAGCGAAGCCGGGGGCGCTGCGACCATCGCGCCATCGCCGCGCTGGAATAGGATCAGGCGGGAGGGGCTGCTGCCTGTGCCGGATGACCGCCGCCGGTCATCGCGGCCAGATATTCGGCCTGCATCTCCTGCGTGAGCAGTTCCATCATCTGCCGCCCCTCGATCCAGAGTTCGATGACGCCGAAGGCTCCGCCGCGCTTGCGATATTTGGCTGGCCAGCCTTCGCGCGCGGCGATCGCCATCACCTCATCCTGACTGAGCGGCGTGGCAAGCGCGGCGTGAGTCGCAGTGAAGCCGCTCTCATCCGAGGCCCGGCCGGAGGCATCGGCATCCCCTTCGGTTTCGCGCAGCACCGTGCCGATGGGATAGACTTCCACCGCCGTGCCGCGATCGTCGCCCGCCAGCGCGATCCAGCTTCCCTGCGCCACCGGCGGAAAGGGATGAGCGTGACCGCGCCATAATTCGGCGATGACCTGCGCCACGTTCCTGGGGTCATGGGCCGAGATCGAAAGATGAAACAGCATGACACGCCTCCGCTGCCTGCACTCCGCCAGTGCAGCATAGCATGAATTCGGTCCCGCTGCGCCGGGGCTTGTGCTGACGATCAGGTCTTGGCGCATTCCCCCGTGCGCTTGCCGGTCACGTCATGGGTGGTGCGCAGCGTGGGATTGCCCGCCACCGTCTTTGTCATGGTGCTGCCCAGCGTCAGCGTATCATCAGTGAAATTCCCCTCCAGCACGATTTCCGACGTGCCTTCACCGGCCTTGCAGGACAGGGTGGCGATCAGCCGTCCCTTGCGGATAAGCTTGTCCTTATAGGTGCAATCCTTACCCTCGCCCCCTGCCAGCGCATCGGCATCCGGCACCCCGGCGGCGTCTACCGTCAGGCACAGCTTGTCTTCGCTCATCTGCTTGAGCGCCGCCTGATATTCAGCGGGCGTCACGGTGGGCGTGTTGTAGCCGGTCGTCTTGCGCGTGAAGGCCCATTCCCCCGCCTTGATCGCGATGGGCGCTTCCACCGCTTCGGGCGCGGGCGCTTCCTTTTCGCCGCAGCCCCCGATGGCAAGCGCGACCGCCAGCGGCATCACCGCCGATTGCATGATCTTCATATCCTCATCCCCTGTTCTCTTGACGGAACGGGGAGAGGCTCGCCCGGCCCCGGCCAAAGCGCAAGAGGAAAAATCCAGCCGCGCCTCAACGCTTGCCGTGGGTCGGCGCGTGGAAGTCAGGCGGCTTGCCAGCGATCCAGGCCAGAAAGCGGGCAAGCCCCGGATGCGCGCGCAGGGCCGCCGCGTCGCGATAGGCGCGGGCAAGTTCCGCATTGCTGATCTGCGCATGGATGGCGCGGTGGCAAATGGGGTGGAGCGGCACCGTGCCGCGCCCGCCCCTGCTGCGGGGCAGCGGATGATGCCATTCGATCCGCCGCCCCAGCGGCCGTTCGCACAGCCAGCAGCAGGGCGCGCCGCCGCTCACGCCTATGTCGTGGCGCAGTCGGCCGCGATCCATTTGCCGGACGTCTTCGCCTTCATGCGCATTTCAGCGCCTTGCGCGGCCGCGCTGCTTTTCATGTCCATGTGCATTTCATAGCTTTCGGGCGAATAGCTGCCCGACATCACGGCGGTCATCGCGCCGCCTTCCGACTTGCAGGAAACCTCGCCCTTCACCGATCCGCCGCCGACATTGAAGCCCTTATAGGTGCAGTCCTTGTTCTCCTGACCGGAAAACATCTTGCCGCTGGGATTTTCGGCCTCTTGGGGCGTGACGCAGTAGCGGATGGAGGTGCGGCTCATCATCTTCTTCATCTGCTCTTTCATCCGGGCGCCGCCGCCCGGCAGATTGGGCATGTCGATATCTTCCAGCGTGAAGCTGCTTTCCCACTGGCCGGGTTTCAGCTTCACCCTTTCGACCTGCGCCTCGACCTCGCTCTTGCTCATCGGTTCGCCGGACGGCTTGTCGCCGCATCCCGCCAGCAGCGCCGTCGCGCCCGCCAGCGCCAAAACCGTTTTGCGCATCGCACATCCTCCCTGTTGCACCCCTTGGGCAGGCGAACCATATCAAGGCGCGATGACGATTCAAATCCGCACCACCCTGGACGAACCGGAGACCGGCGAAGGCTTCGTTCCCCACCGCCCCGCGCGCCCTGAAAAGAGCGAGGGCGGCAAGCGGTTCAAGCTGGTGTCTGACTATGAGCCCTCCGGCGACCAGCCCACCGCCATCGCGGAACTGGTGGAACAGGCGCGTGCGGGCGAGCGCGATCAGGTGCTGCTGGGCGTCACCGGCTCCGGCAAGACATTCACCATGGCCAAGGTGATCGAGGCGATGCAGCGCCCCGCTTTGGTGCTCGCGCCCAACAAGATCCTGGCGGCGCAGCTATACGGCGAGTTCAAGAGCTTCTTCCCGGAAAATGCCGTCGAATATTTCGTCAGCTATTATGACTATTATCAGCCCGAAGCCTATGTGCCCCGGTCCGATACCTATATCGAGAAGGAGTCGAGCGTTAACGAGGCGATCGACCGGATGCGGCATTCGGCGACGCGCGCGCTGCTGGAGCGGGACGATGTGCTGATCGTCGCGTCCGTGTCCTGCCTTTACGGCATCGGGTCGGTGGAAACCTATTCGGCGATGACCTTCTCGATGAAGAAGGGCGGCATCGAGGACCAGCGCGAGATCATCCGCAAGCTGGTCGCACTCCAGTACAAGCGCAATGACGCTGGCTTTGCGCGCGGCAATTTCCGGGTGAAGGGGGATAATCTGGAGGTCTTCCCGTCCCACTATGAGGATACGGCGTGGCGGGTCAGCTTCTTCGGCAATGAGATTGAGGATATTGTCGAATTCGACCCGTTGACCGGCAAGAAGATCGCCAGCCTGGAATATGTGAAGGTCTTCCCCAACAGCCACCATGTGACGCCGGGCCCGACGCTGAAGCAGGCGATGGAGGCGATCCGCTTCGAACTGGCCGAGCGGTTGAAGGAACTGGTGGCGGAAGGCAAGCTGCTGGAGGCGCAGCGGCTGGAGCAGCGGACCAATTTCGACCTGGAGATGATCGCCGCGACTGGATCATGCGCGGGTATCGAAAATTACAGCCGCTTCCTGACCGGCCGCCTGCCCGGCGAGCCGCCGCCGACGCTGTTCGAATATCTGCCTGAGAACGCGCTGCTGTTCGTGGACGAAAGCCACCAGACCATCCCGCAGATCGGGGCGATGGCGCGCGGGGACCATCGGCGCAAGATCACGCTGGCCGAATATGGCTTTCGCCTGCCGAGCTGCATCGACAACCGCCCGCTACGCTTCAACGAATGGGACGCGATGCGCCCGCAGACAGTCAGCGTGTCGGCGACGCCCGGCCCGTGGGAAATGGAGCAGACCGGCGGCGTGTTCAGCGAACAGGTCATCCGTCCCACCGGACTGATCGATCCGCCCGTGGAGATCAAGCCGGTGGAGGATCAGGTGGACGACCTGATCCACGAGGCGAAGGAGACGGCGAAGAAGGGCTATCGCACGCTCGTCACCACCCTCACCAAGCGCATGGCCGAGGATTTGACCGAGTTCATGCATGAGGCGGGGATCAAGGTCCGCTACATGCACAGCGATGTCGAGACGCTGGAGCGTATCGAGCTGATCCGCGATCTGCGGCTGGGCGTCTATGACGTGCTGGTCGGCATCAACCTGCTGCGCGAGGGGCTGGACATTCCCGAATGCGGTCTGGTCGCGATATTGGATGCGGACAAGGAAGGGTTCCTGCGATCGGAAACCTCGCTGATCCAGACCATCGGCCGCGCCGCGCGCAACGTCGAAGGGCGCGTGATCCTCTATGCCGACCGGATCACCGGCAGCATGGAGCGCGCGCTCAACGAAACCAGCCGCCGCCGGGAAAAACAGCAGGCCTATAATCTGGAACATGGCATCACGCCGACCACGATCAAGCGCAACATCGGCGACATCATCGCCCATGTGGCGTCCAAGGATCAGGTGACGGTCGACACCGGGCTCGACGATCGCCCCCACCTGGTCGGTCACAATCTGCGCGCCTATATCGAGGATCTGGAAAAGAAGATGCGCGCCGCCGCCGCCGACCTGGAGTTCGAGGAAGCCGGGCGCATCCGCGACGAAATCCGCAAGCTGGAAGCCGAAGAACTTGGCCTGCCCGCCGACGAGCAGGTGGCCGCGCCGCGCGGCCGCGCGACCGAGGGCAAGCCGGGCACGCGCAAGCTGCGCTACGGCAAGACCCAGCGCAAGTTCGGGCGGTAAGGAGCGGCGCGGACGGGCTTTCCGCCGCCGCCCTTACAATTTGCGACAAATCTTTCTTGGACTTGCCAGAATTTTGCGACAACTCGCGCCTAACAGCCGGTCATCAGGTGATTGGTGAAAAGGGGTAATGTGTGAGCCGTCCGACGTCGCTTCTGCTGTTTTCGTTGATGATAAGCTGCGCGCCGACGGCGCTGCTTGCCCAGACGGACGAGGCCAAGGGGCCGCCGGTACAGATGGACGATGTGGACGAGATCGTCGTCACCGGCCAGCCCGAACGCGGCGCGGTGATCGGCAACATCAAGCCCGAACAGCAATTGTCCCCCGCAGACGTGCGCGCCCTGGGCGTAACGTCGATCGCGGAGATGATCACCGAATTGTCGCCTCAGACCAATGGCGATCCCGTGATCCTGCTGAACGGGAAACGCATTTCCAGCTTCTCCGAAATCCAGGACATCCCGTCCGAGGCGGTGGCACGGGTCGACATCCTGCCCGAACAAGTCGCGCTGTCATACGGCTATGCGCCCACGCAGAAGGTGGTGAACATCGTGCTGCGCCAGCGCTTCCGCGCGGAAACGGCAGACCTGCGCGCGGGAACGACGACCGATGGCGGGCGCGAGAACGGCACGATCGAAGGCGGGCTGCTGCGTATCCGGGGCGATAACCGGCTGACGCTCAATGTGAAATATGCGGCCGCAGCGTCGCTGCTGGAAAGCCGCCGCTCGATCGATCCGGGTCCGAACAGTCCGGCCCTTGCCGACCTCACCCGCTTCCGCACGCTCAGTCCCGCGACGGAAAATCTGTCGGCGAACGCCACCTGGGCGCGGGCGCTGGGCAAGGTTTCCATGACGGTCAACGGACGGGTCGAACTGTCGGACAATGACTCGCTCCAGGGGCTTTCCTCCGCAGCGCTGGCGCAGCTGGCGGGCCTGCCGCAATGGCCGTTCGCCGATGACGGGCGCTATCGCGACATTATCGAAGCGGGCACGCTGGATCAGCAGATACGCGGCACCACCGGGCATCTGGGCCTGACGCTGAACGGCCTGCTGGGCGGCGGGTGGCAATGGTCGCTGACCGGCAATGGCGACATTTCCGACACGCGGACGCGCACGGAGAGATCGTCCAGCACCGACCGGGCGAGCAGCAAGTCGCAGGCGGTCACGGGCGACCTGCTGCTGTCGGGTCCGATCGTCGACCTGCCTGCCGGAACGGTGACCAGTTCGATCCGGCTCGGCGCTTCGGCCAACGGCTTCGACGGCTGGTCCATCCGCAACGGGAAGGAGAGCGAGAGAAGCTATGACCGGCAGATCGGCAGCGGGCAGGTCAGCCTGGATGTGCCGCTGACCAGCAAGGCGCGCGGCGTACTGGGCGCGGTGGGCGATATCGGCGTCAATGTGAATGCGGGCATGCAGCAGCTTTCCGATTTCGGCACGCTGTCTACCCTGGGTTATGGCCTGAGGTGGCGGCCCGTTCCGGCGGTCCAGCTGCTGGTGTCCGCCAATCAGGATCGCGCCGCGCCGACCGGCAACCAGATCAACGATCCCGAAATATCGACGCCCAACGTGTCCGTATTCGATTATCGCACCGGCGAAACCGTGTTCGTGACGCGCATCACCGGCGGCAACGCGGCGCTCAAGGAAAGCGTGCGCGACCAGTTCCGCCTGAGCGCCACCGTCAAGCCCTTCGAAAAGCCGAACCTCACGCTGACGGCGACCTATCTCAACAGCCGCACGGCGAACCCCATCGCCGCCTTCCCGGAGCCCACGCCCGCGATCGAAGACGCCTTTCCCGACCGCTTCGTGCGCGACGCTGACGGCCGATTGTTGCAGATCAACGCGCGGCCGATCAATTTCCTGCGGTCGCAAAGCGAGCAGTTGCGCTGGGGCTTCGACCTGTCCCTGCCGCTCAAATCGCGCATCCAGAAGCTGGTGGAAGCCTGGCGCGCGGCGGGGGCCAAACCGGAAGACCGCCCCAAGGAATTGCAGGACATGCGGGCGCTGTTCGGCAACCGGGGCCGGGAAAGAGGGGAGCAGGCGGGCGGGCAGGATAACGCGCCTCCTCCCACGGAAGGCGGCGAACGGCCCCGTGGCGAAGGCGGCTTCGACGGTCCGCCAAGGCAGGGCGCGGGCGGCAGGCCCGGCGGCGGTTTCGGCGGTCCCGGAGGATTCGGCGGCGGACGCGGCGGCGGTGGCGGACGCCTCAGCTTCAGCCTTTATCATACATGGCATTTCACCGAGAGCATCCTGATCGCGCCGGGCGTGCCTGAGCTTGACCTGCTCAACGGCGATGCCACCGGCTCATCGGGCGGCCAGCCCCGGCATGAGATCGAAGCGCGGGTGGGCTATGTCAACAATGGCCTGGGCGCGCGGCTGGGCGTGGATTGGGAAAGCGGCACCCATGTCGATGGCGCGCTGGACGGATCGTCGCGGCTGAACTTCGGCAGCCTGGCGACGGCGAACCTGCGGCTTTTCGCCAATCTGGGGCAGATGCCGTCATTGGTGCGCAACCATCCCTTCCTGCGCGGCGCGCGGGTGTCGATCGGCATCGATAATATCTTCAACGCGCGGCGTGACGTGACCGACGCCAGCGGCGGCACGCCGCTGCGCTACCAGCCGGGCTATCTCGATCCGCTCGGCCGCCGCATCAGCATTTCATTCCGCAAACTCTTCTTCTGAGAGGCGGCTAAATGACTCCCCTCCCGGTCCGTTATGAACCGTATGAAGAGGCCGGGAGACGAAGCATGAGGAAACCCGTCAGGATCGTGGTGGTCGATGATTCGCTGACTATCCGCGCGATGATCGAAACGCTGCTGGAGCGCGATTGCCGCTTCGAGGTTGTCGGCATCGCCCGCAACGGCGAAGAAGCGATTGACCTCATCTGCTCCGCAAAGCCCGATGTCGTCACGCTGGACGTGGCCATGCCCGGCAAGGACGGCATGACCATCCTGGACGAGATCATGGCGCTGGAACCATGCCCGGTCATCATGCTGTCCAGCCTGATGCGCGAAGGCGCGCCGATCATGGCCGATGCGCTGGACCGTGGCGCTGCTGCCTGCTTCAACAAGGCGATGATCGCCCGCGACGCGGCGCGCTTCATCAGCCTGGTGAAGGAGGTGGCGCGCAGCGCCGCTCCGGCGGTGCGGCTGGCGGCCGCGGCCTGAAATCACCAGCATCGGTTGGGAATGGGGAGCGCCGGAGACGGCCGCTCCCTTTTTCTTTGCTGATGGCGAACAATCCGGTCCCAGGCGCCGGCCGCTGACCGGGCGCGCTATGCCGGATCGGGACGTGCCAGCCCCGTCTGATCGGGCGGCTCCTAGCAGGCGAGCGAGCGCGAATGCGCGCCCAGTGCGGCAAGGTCGATCGGGGCGGCGAATTCCACGCCCATCCGGTCGTCCAGCGACCAGCGGGAGGTCGCGTTCACGGAAAGGCTCTCGCTGAATTCGATCGCGAAGATCGTGCCTTCGGGCACGTTCCACAATCCTTCGATCATCGCGCCTGTGGCGGAGATGTTGCGGATGCGGGCGGTATAGCTATGCCCGTCATGCAGCACATTGACCGTCCGCAGCATCGTCTTGCGTTCCGGGCGGCTGGACTGGAACCCTTCGGCCAAAGCCAGCGTGCCATGGCTCCGCTGCCGTTCCAGCACGTCTTCCGCCGTCAGCGGGCGGCCATAGACATATCCCTGAATATGGCTGCACCCGAGTTGGCGGATCAGGGCGAGTTCGTCCTGCGTTTCCGCGCCTTCGGCCGTCGTGTCCATGCCCAGCGCTTCGGCAAGGCTGACGATCGCCTTGATGATGGCGCTGTTGCGGTTGCCCTTGACCGCCGCCCCGCGCACGAAGCTCTGGTCGATCTTGATCTTGTCGAAGGGCGCTTTCTTCAAATAGCCGAGCGAGGAATAGCCGGTGCCGAAATCGTCGAGCGCCAGACGGACGCCGATCGCCTTCAGCCGGGCAAAGGTCGCGTCCGTGCCGTCATCATCGTTCAGGAACACGCTTTCGGTGATTTCAAGCTCAAGCCGTTCGGGCGCGAGCTGCGAATTGGCGAGGGCGCTCATCACCAAAGCGGGCAGGCCCGGATTGGCGAACTGGATCGGCGATACGTTCACCGCCACCCTGATGTCATCGACCCACTGAGTCGCGTCGCGGCAAGCGGTGCGCAGCACCCATTCCCCCAGAGGCGCGATGAGGCCGCTTTCCTCCGCGATGGGCACGAACACGGCCGGGGAAATCGCGCCGCGCACCGGATGATTCCAGCGCAGCAGCGCCTCATAGCCGGTGATCCTTTCCGTCTGGGAGGACACGACCGGCTGATAGACGAGATGCAGGGCGTCCGACGCGAGCGCGTGGCGCAGATCTTCCTCCATCTGCCTGCGATCTTCGGCGTCGGCATGCATCTCGCTGGAATAGAAGCGATGGACGCCCCGGCCATCCCCCTTTGCGGCGTAGAGCGCAAGATCGGCATTGCGGATCAGCGCGTCGGCAGTGACGCCATCCTGCGGACAGACCGAAATGCCAATGGACGCGCCGATCACGACCACCGTGCCTTCGATGGAATAAGGACGCGACAGGGATGCGATGATGGCGCGGGCAAGCTGCTCCATCGAACGGCGGTCATGATGGCCCGGCAGCAGAATCTTGAATTCATCGCCGCCCTGCCGGCCGACCAGACCGCGATTGCCGGCCACTTCCAGCAACCTCTGGCTGACCTGCCGCAGCAGGGCGTCGCCCGCCGGATGGCCCAGCGTGTCATTCACCGATTTGAACCGGTCGAGGTCCAGCATCATCAGCGTGCATTCGCTCGCCCCCATGCCCTGCGGCCCGGCCACCGCCTCTTCCAGCGAACGCAGCACCTGCACGCGGTTGGGAAGACCGGTCAGCGAATCGAATTGCGCAAGCCGCTGCACCTCCGCCTGGCTGCGGCGCATGGCGGTAAGGTCCGCGCCGCTACCGCGAAAGCCGTGGAACTGGCCATATTCGTTGAAGACCGGCTGGCCGGAGATGGACCACCAGCGCTCATCCTGCGTCATCGCCGCGCGCACCGCGATCTCCGAAAAGCCGGTGCGCGCCGACAGATGGAAGCCAACCGTACGCTCGCCAGTGCCATGCTGGTGATCGCCATTGCCGATAAGGTCGGTCAGCCGCCGCCCGATCATGCCGCCCTGGGGCATACCGTCCAGGGTGCTGACCAGCGTATCGGAAATATAGGTGAGGCAGCCGTGGCGATCGGTTTCCCAGAACCAGCCATGCCCCGACTGCTCATATTCCTGGAGCAGCCGGTCCGATCGCTGCGCGCGCAAGTCCTGCTGATGCAGGGCGATCGCGCGGTCGCGGTCCGCCCGCGCCTGACGAAGCGTCGCGATCATCATCCCTGCAAGGCAGATGAACAGCAGGCCGGTCTGGGCGAATGGCGCCTGCTGGAGCATGGAAGCGCATAGCGTGCCAAGGAAATAGCAGGCGCCCAGCAGCCGCCGGTCGCCGAAGATGCAGACGACGAGAATCGCGACCAGTATTTCGGCAAGGAGGCCGTTGGGCACTCCGCCGGGATTGGCGGCGGGTTCCAGCAGCAGGCCGAAGGTGAAGCTGGACAGGAACATCAGCGCCAGCATCAGCCATTTCTGCACATGCGGCCGCTGCTGCTGGAATCGTCCGCCCTTGGGCGCGATCATCACGACGCCATCGATCAGCAGCATCGCCGTCAGGATGAGCGTATAGGCCACGCTTCCCTGAAAAAGAGACGCGTGCAGCAAGGCGAAGGTGCACAGCTTGGCGAGCAGGATCAGCGGCCACAACCGGGCGATCTGGCCCAGGCTGCTCGATATCCAGAAGGGGGAAACTTCCGTCCCCCCTTCCGCAAGCCCAAGCGCGGCTGCCAGATCGACAGGCCATGACTGAACGTCTGTCAGCTTTGTACGCGATGGGACCATAGCCATCGCGTAACAGCCAGAGGTTGAAAGAGAATTACCTTCCCGTCTTCAATCTGCCGATTGAAATCAAACCCTCATCGGCATGAGTACGTAGAGCGCGGGGCTGCGGTCATTTTCACGGATCAGCGTGGGCGCGGCCGCGTCGGCCAGGTGCAGTTCGACGAGGTCGCTGTCGATCTGGCCCAATATGTCGAGCAGATAGCGCGCATTGAAGCCGATATCGAAGCCTTCGCCCTGGAATGCGCCGGGCACTTCTTCGGCGGCGGTGCCGTTTTCCGGGCTGGTGACGGAGAGGGTGATCTTGTCCCGGTCCAGCGTCATCTTGACGGCGCGGGTCTTTTCCGTGGCGATGGTCGCGACGCGGTCCACGCCTTCTTCAAAGCTGCGCGGATCGATCTTGAGCAGCTTGTCGTTGGCGGTCGGGATGACGCGGCTGTAATCGGGGAAAGTGCCGTCGATCAGCTTGCTGGTCAGGATCGCGCTGCCAAGGCCGAAGCGGATCTTGCTGGCGGACAGCGAAATCTGGACCGAGCCTTCCACCTCGTCGAGCAGCTTGCGCAGTTCGCCGATGCATTTGCGGGGCACGATGATGCCGGGCATCCCGTCCGCGCCATCGGGACGCGGCACGGTGACGCGGGCGAGGCGATGGCCGTCCGTCGCCGCCGCCTTCAGCACCGGCTGGCCATCATCCGACACATGGAAATAAATGCCGTTCAGATAATAGCGCGTCTCTTCGGTCGAGATGGCGAAGCGCGTCTTGTCGATGATCTGCTTCAACGTTTCGGCGGGCAGTTCGAAGCTGGTGGGCAGGTCGCCTTCCGCGATCACCGGGAAATCGTCGCGCGGCAGGGTCGAGAGGTTGAACCGGGCGCGGCCCGCCTGGATCAGCATCTTGCCCTCCGCCGCGTGGAGCGACACCTGCGATCCTTCGGGCAGCTTGCGGGCGATGTCGAACAGCGTGTGCGCCGAAATGGTCGTGGCCCCCGCCTGCTCCACCTGGGCCGACACGCTTTCGACGATCTGGAGGTCGAGGTCGGTCGCCATCAGCTTGATCGCGCCGTCCGACGAAGCTTCGATCAGCACGTTGGACAGGATCGGTATCGTATTGCGCCGCTCCACCACCGACTGGACGTGGCTGAGGCTCTTGAGGAGCGTTGCGCGTTCGATGGTGGCCTTCATGTCCCTGTTTGTCCGTTTCTTTTTCTGCGCAAAGCCCGAAGACGGTCGAATCCGGGCGACAATGATGGATGGTCCTTCATAGCCGCTATGACGGCGGCGGCAAGCGCTCGCTGGTCATTTCGCCTGGGCAAGGGTTGCAAAAAGGCACAGCATGCGCTTTGCCCGTCCTATGGCGCGCTTGTCCCTCTTCCTCCTGCCGCTGCTCGCCATCGCCGCGCCAGCCTTCGCCAAGGATTCGCTTGGCATCTTCGAATATTGGGGCGCTTTCCGCGATCCGGCGGCGCCGCGCTGCTACGCCATTTCCCTGCCAGTGGGCACGCGGGGGAACGGCTTCGCCGCTGTCGGCACCTGGCCCCGGCGGCATATACGCGGCCAGGTCCATTTCCGCCTGAGCCGCACGCGCGCCGAGGGAGCGCCCGTGATCCTGAGCGTGGGAGAGCGCCGGTTCCCGCTGGTGGCAGGCAAGGGGGACGCCTGGGCCCCCGGCCCGCGCGCCGACGCCGCGATCATCGCCGCCATGCGGTCGGCCAGCAGCATGAGCGTGCAGACGCAGGGCGCGAACGGACGGGCCTTTGCCGACGCCTACAGGTTGCGCGGGGCGGCGACGGCGATCGATGCGGCAGCTTTGGGATGCGCCAGGTTGCGGTGAATGGCCGGGGCGCTCCGGTCCCGGACGCTCCCCTTTATAAATCCGCCGGAATCGACTATGTGCGCCGGCTATGCATACAGCCGCCAACCCCTTGATGCCGATTCCCGGCGCTATCGACCCTGTGCCCGTGCCGCGCGCGGTGACGCCGCGCGAGGATGGCCGTGCCGACCTGATGGGCCTGTCGCGCCCGCAGATCAAGGCGATGCTGGAGGAAGCGGGCCTGGACGCCAAGCAGGCCAAGCTGCGATCCAAGCAGTTGTTCCACTGGCTCTATCATCGTGGCGAAACCGATTTCGACGCGATGACCGACCTTGCCAAGCCGATGCGCGGCTGGATGGCGGAGCGGTTCGTGGTCGGCCGTCCGCAGGTGGTGGAGGCCCAGGTTTCGAGCGATGGCACCCGCAAATGGCTGCTGCGTTCGGATGACGGCCAGGATTATGAGATGGTGTTCATCCCCGACGCCGACCGGGGAACGCTGTGCGTGTCGAGCCAGGTCGGCTGCACGCTCAACTGCCGTTTCTGCCATACCGGCACGATGCGGCTGGTCCGCAACCTGACGCCGGGCGAGATTGTCGGACAGGTCATGCTGGCGCGCGACGCGCTGGGCGAATGGCCCAAGGGCAGCATGGCGTCGGCCAATGACGACGAGACCGACGACACGCCGCAATATACGACCGACGGGCGCATGCTGACCAACATCGTGATGATGGGCATGGGCGAGCCGCTCTATAATTTCGATCATGTGCGCGACGCGTTGAAGGTGGTGATGGACGGGGACGGCCTGGCGCTGTCGAAGCGGCGGATCACCCTTTCCACGTCCGGCGTGGTGCCGATGATGGCGCGCGCGGGCGAGGAGATCGGCGTCAACCTGGCCGTATCGCTGCATGGCGTGACCAAGGATGTGCGCGACGAACTGGTCCCGCTCAACAGGAAATATGGGATCGAGCAGCTGTTGCAGGCCTGCGCCGATTATCCGGGCGCCAACAATGCGCGGCGGATCACCTTCGAATATGTGATGATCAGGGACAAGAATGACAGCGACGAGGATGCGCGCGAACTGGTCCGCCTGATCCGCCAGTTCAAGCTGCCCGCCAAGGTCAACCTGATCCCCTTTAACCCCTGGCCCGGCACGGACTATGAATGTTCCACGCCGGAGCGGATCAAGCGCTTTTCCGACATCGTGTTCGAAGGGGGGATATCCGCCCCGGTGCGCACGCCGCGCGGCCGCGACATCATGGCGGCATGCGGGCAGCTCAAGTCGGCGTCGGAAAAGAAAAGCCGCGCGGAACTGGACCGGCTGGCGGCGGAGAAGCAGGCGGCGCTGGGGTAAGGGCGCGGCCTTCGCTGATGGGGCATGAAGCCGCTATTCTGCGGCAGCTTATTGCTTTCGCCCGTCCGCTTCATGCAAAAAGGGCGGCCCCGATGGGACCGCCCTTCCTGTTGATTCCGATCGAGAGGGATCAGAAACGGAAACCGATGCCGACGACACCGGCGTCACGGCCGCCGAGTTCGGCTTCATATTCAGTGCGCTGATATTCAGCCGAAATGTAGGCGTTGGGGGTCAGGGCGAATTCAACGCCGCCGCCGAAACGAACGCCTTCGAAATTGGTGTCGCCCACCGGCGCTTCAAAGCGGGTGGTGGCATAGCCGACCTTGCCGAACGCCAGGAACTGCGGGTTGACGACATAGCCGAGGCGAACCGAAGCGGCGAGATCGCGGCTGGCGTCGACGCCGAAGTCATTGTCGAGGCTGGAGTCGCCGAAGGAGACTTCCGGGCCGAAGGTCAGGTTCGGGGTGACGGCCAGATCGTAACCGGCGGTGACGCCATAGCTCACGCCTTCTTCGTCGCCGAGGCTGTCATAGCCGACGGTCACGCCAGCGCGCGGGCCGGTGAAGGGAGCGGCATCCTGCGCGAAGGCAGGAGCAGAGACGGCGGCGGCAGCAACAACGGCTGCGAAAATCACAGACTTCATATTATCCTCATCGAATTAAAGAACGAGCATCAAGAAAAAGACGCACGTCTTGTCATATTGCAGGAACAGTGTTCGAGTATTTTCACGATCACCTAAAGAATGCCGTGTGTAACGGCTTCCTCCTTTTCATCCTGCATGCCGCGATCATCATCGCTGACAGGGCGCATATGATGGTTCCTAGATGACGTTGCAACATCGACATAAACATAATTGGCTTATGATGCGATTTTGCAACAGTTTGACTAGACATGCCGATCAGACAAAAGGCGGCCAGGGCAGCTAGCCAACGGAGGATGGACGGCAGATGAACAATGCGGCTTCCGCCAGACCAACGGAGCAGAGCGGCATTTTTGACCATAGCGATGCAAAGAGGTAACAGTGCCCCATGGTGAGCGCAGCGTCCCCGGCCCCAGCCCCCGCGGTCCCGTCCGTGGTGGTTCGCCACAGCCGGGTCACACGCCTGTGGCATTGGGCGAACGCCGTGCTGCTCTACATCCTGCTTGCCAGCGGGCTGGGCATATTCAATGCGCATCCCCGGCTCTATTGGGGCCCATATGGCGCGAATTTCGATCATGCCTGGCTTGAGCTCGACCGCTTCGGCCCCTGGCTGACCCTGCCTGCTCATTATGATCTCGCCATGTCGCGCCATTGGCATCTGGCGGCCGCGCCGCTGTTCGCCTTCGCGCTGCTCGGCTATATGCTGTGGAGCCTTGGCAGCGGTCATATCCGCCGGGACCTTGCCTTCCGGCGCGGCGAGCTTGCGCCACGTCATGTCTGGCAGGACATATTCGATCATGCCCGGCTCCGCTTCCCGGCCGGAGCGGCGGCGCTGCGTTATAATGTGCTGCAAAAGGCCAGCTATATCGGGATCATCTTCATCGTCCTGCCGCTCATCATCCTGACCGGGCTGACCATGTCGCCGGGCATGAACGCGGCCTGGCCCTGGCTGCTCGACCTGTTCGGGGGCCGCCAGTCCGCGCGCTCCATCCACTTCATCGCCGCCTTCCTTCTGGTCGCCTTCTTCCTGGTCCACATCGTCATGGTCCTGCTGGCGGGGCCGCTGAACGAATTGCGATCCATCGTGACGGGCCGCTATCGCGTGCCGGAGGAGCGGCCATGAGCCTGATCTTTACCCGGCGGGCGATCATGCTGGGGGCTGGCGCAACGCTGGCCGGTTGCGACCGCATCGCACGCCATGAAACGGTGCGCGAGGCGCTGTTCAGCGCAGAGAATTTCCACAAATGGGCGCAACGCCGCCTGATGGCGCGCGATGCCTTGGCGCGCGAATTCCGCCCCGACCAGATTTCACCCTTCTTCCGCCCCAATGGCACGAGCAATCCGAACACGCCCGAATATAAGGCGCTGTGGCGGTCGGGCTTTGCTGACTGGCGGCTTGAAATTTCGGGCCTTGTGAACCGGCCCTTGTCCCTCTCCCTCCCGCAGCTTCACCAATTGCCGCAGCGGGAGCAGATCACGCGCCACGATTGCGTGGAGGGATGGAGCGCCATCGGCAGATGGCGCGGAGTGCCGCTCGCCCTGCTGCTCGACGCGGCGGGCATGAAGGAACGGGCGCGATACATCGTCTTCCGCTGCGCCGACAGGATGGGCGACGGCCATGCCTATTATGAGAGCATCGACATGATCGATGCCTTCCACCCGCAGACGATTTTGGCCTTCGCGCTCAATGACCAGCCGCTGCGCGTGGCGAACGGAGCACCGCTGCGCCTGCGGGTCGAGCGGCAACTGGGCTACAAGCATGCCAAATATCTGATGGGGATCGAGGCGGTCGAGCACCTGTCCGGCACCGGGCGCGGCAAGGGCGGCTATTGGGAAGACCATGCGGGCTATGATTGGTACGCAGGCATTTGACGCGACCGAAATGACCTGACAGTTTAGCCGCCATGAAACTTTTCGATCGTGTCATCAAACGGTTGGTCACCCGTGGGCAACTGACCATCATCTATCACGGGGGAAGACGGGTGACGGCGGGGGCGCCCGACCCGGCCTTCCCTTCGCTGGCGTTGAAATTTCATGACGCCAGGGTTCCCTTCGACATCATCCGCGATCCCCGGCTGGGCATGGCGGAGGCGTTCATCGACGGCCGCGTCACGATCGAGGGCGGCGGCATCATGGAGCTTATCTCGCTGATCCGCTCCAACAATGCGTGGGAAAGCGGCAAGTCGATCAGCGACAAGGGGCCGTTGAAGCGCGGTTTCAAGTCGCTCCGCCAGTCGCTCTGGCGCGCCAATCACCGCTCCCGGTCCAAGGCCAACGTCGCCCATCATTACGACCTGTCGGGCGCGCTCTACGCTCTCTTCCTGGATCGCGACCGCCAATATAGCTGCGCCTACTGGCCCGATGCGGATAATGAGACGGGCATCAGCCTGGAGCAGGCGCAGGAAGACAAGAAGGCGCATATCGCGGCCAAGCTGCTGCTGAAACCAGGCATGAAGGTGCTGGACATCGGATGCGGATGGGGCGGCATGGCGCTGTACCTGCACCGCACCTGCGGCGTCGACGTGACCGGCATCACCTTGTCCGAGGAGCAGTTGAAGGTCGCCCGCCAGCGCGCGCAGGATACGGGCGTGGCCGATCATGTGCGTTTCGAGCTGATCGACTATCGCGACATCAGCGGGCCGTTCGACCGGATCGTGTCCGTGGGCATGTTCGAGCATGTGGGCACCGCCCATTACCGCGCCTTCTTCAACAAGTGCCGCGACCTGCTGACCCCTGAGGGCGTGATGCTGATCCACACCATCGGGCGGATCGACGGGCCGGGCATCACCGACGCCTTCACCCAGAAATATATCTTCCCCGGCGGCTACATCCCCGCCCTGTCGGAAATGATCCGGGGCAGCGAGGGCACGCGCCTGATGGTCACCGATGTGGAGGTGCTGCGCCTGCATTACGGCCTGACCATCCGCCAATGGTATGCGCGCACGCTGGCGCACAAGGACGAAATCATCGCGCTCTATGATGAGCGTTTCTATCGCCTGTGGACCTTCTATCTCGCCGGAGCGGCGACCGTGTTCGAACATGGCGGCATGGTGAATTATCAGGTCCAATATGCCCGCAACCGCCGCACCCTGCCTATCACGCGCGATTATATGAACGAAGCCGAAACTGCGCTGCGGGCGCGATGAGGCCCCTTAACGGCCGCTGACAGCATCGTTCCCGCACGGTTCAGCCGGGCGCGCGCATCTTCCCTCCCCATGATCCCCGCCGGTGCGCGGCGGAAGCATGAGGAGAGTCGAGATGAAACTGATCTGGAAGGGCGCGGCCGCGCTGGGCCTGGCCGTTGCCGGACTAAGCGCCGCAGCCCCGGCGCAAGCGCAGGATTATCGCTACGATCGCGGCTATCGCGAGTGGCGCGGCGGCCGGGACTGGGACCGCCGGTGGGACGGCCGCCGCGACTGGCGCGATGACCGGGGATATTGGCGCGGCGACCGGCGTCACTGGCGTCAGGACAGGCGCGCTTATTACCGGCATCACCGCCAGCGCTGCTGGACCGAATGGCGCTACAACCCCTATCGCGACCGCAACGTCCGCGTGCGCATCTGCCGCTAGAAAGGTCGATCGGAAATGGAGCATGATGCGACCGGATCATGCTCCACCGCCGCCTCATTATGGCACGATGGTTCGCCGGTAATTGAACCTGCTGGCAGGTTCCGGCATTTGGCTGTGCATGACCGATCCCATGCCCGTTGTTCAAAGCCTGTTGTCCGGGCTCCCCATCTTCCTCCTGCACCTGGCCTGCGCCACGGTCGCATGGCTGGCGGCGCTGGGGCTGTATATGTGGATCACGCCGCATGACGAATTCGCCCTGATCCGCGCGGGCAACCAGGCGGCGGCGATCTCGCTGGGCGGCGCGGCGATCGGCCTTGCCATCCCGCTGGCGCTGTGCCTTGCGGGATCGGTCAATGTCTGGGACATCCTGATCTGGGGCAGCGTGACGCTGATCCTTCAACTGATCGCCTTTCGCTTCGTCGATTTCCTGCTGGGGTCCCTTTCCACCCGGATCGAGGCGGATGAACGGTCGGCCGCCATCTTCCTGGCGATGATGAAGGCCGCCATCGCCTGCCTGACCGCCGCAGCCGTCGCAGGCTGAACGTGGCGCGGCGGAGCATCGGCTGCCTGCCATGGATGCTGGGGGGTATATTGGCGCTCGCCTGGATGGGCGAGTTCACGCGTCCGCCGCCGTTGCAGGTGGAGACATTCGACCCCCGCTCGCCCCGCCGCCCCCTGCCCCAATGGAGCGACGAGGCCTTCGTCATCGAAGATCCCCGCGACGCGCCCGGCGACAGCATGGGCACGGCCTTCGCCGTCGACCGGGACGGGGCATGGCTCACCGCCGAGCATGTCACCCGCGACTGTTCGCGCATCGGCCTGCAACAAGGCAATATCGCCCGCGCCGTGTCGCGCGTGATCGAGAGCCGGGAAGCGGACGCCGCGCTGGTAAGGGACGGCCTGCCAAGCGAAGACGTGCTGCCCCTGTCCGGCCGCATGCCCGCGCCGGGATCGATCGGCTTCCACATGGGCTTTCCCGCCGGGCGGCCGACGCTGGTCGTGTCGGAACTGATCGGGCCTGCGAGCGCGCGGCGCGGGCAGACGGACCAGACCGAGCCGGTGCTGGCCTGGGCGGAGGTCGGCCGCATTCCCGCTGGCGATCACACGCTGTCCGGCATCAGCGGCGGCCCCGTCCTCGCGGAGGACGGCCATGTCGTCGGCGTGAACAGCGCCGCCACCGATCGGCGCGGCCGCATCCTGACGACCGCGCCCGACGCGATGATCCGGCTGGTCGTAGCCAGCCGCGCGGTCAATGACCAGCCGGTCGCCTATCCCTTCGCTGGCCTTGCCGATGCAGAGGCGCGCTTCGCCTCCTGGCTGGAGCAGGGAGCGATCCGCCGCATCTACTGCGACGTGGATGAAGGGGCTCCACGGTTGACGGCAACCGTGCCGAACGGCTAGGCCGCGCGAAACACAGGACCTTTGATATAGCCATGAGCGACACGCCTCCCGACCGTCTTTCCACCAACCCGCGCAGCCCCTTTTTCGACATGGAGCAGTTGCAGCGCGGGATCGGCATCCGCTTCAAGGACCGGGTGCGCACGGATGTCGAGGAATATTGCATTTCCGAAGGCTGGATTCGCGTCGCCGCCGGAAAGACGCGCGACCGTCATGGCCAGCCCTTGACGATCAAGCTGTCTGGCCCCGTGGAAGCATGGTTCGAACAGCCTGCGGGCGAAGGCGAAGACAAGCCCGCCGAATAAGGCAGGCGGCGGGCAAGTGATCCTGCCCGCCTTTGCACTCGGACGAATGCGGGCGCGCCAGTTTCAGCGTTGGAACCGGGGCTCCTGCATGCGCAGGAACACCGTTCAGCCTGGACAGACCTAGCGCAGCCGGGCGTCGCGCTTTACATCGGCGATGATGTCCTTGAGCGACCGGCCCGATGGCGCGGCGTCGGCAAAGGCGATCGCGCGCATATCCATTTTTAGCCGTGGCATGGCAGGGGGCCGCGCGGTTGCTGGCGCAGCGGCAGGCGCCGCCGCCCTCGCCTCATGCGAAATTCTGGCGGCAATCGCGGGGTCCATCCCGGCCAGGCGTATGCTGCTCCCCAGTGCCGGGTCCGGGTCGAAGGACCGCAGGCCGGGCTTGTCGGGATAGATGAAGCCGAAGGTTGGGTTCGTCCGCGCGCCCATGGTCTGGGTCGGGCTGTGCCAGACGCGCACTTCGCTCCAGTCGCCCTCTTCGGATACGTCGATCGCCAGCACATCCTCCTCGATCGCGCCGGGCACCGACCAGTTGGCATGCCGGATGAGCATGCGGCGCTCACCCAATATCTTGCTGACCACCGCGACATGGCCCAGCGTCATCGGGCCTGCCGGGCGGAAAGCCAGCACAGCCCCGCGCCGGGGTTCGTGACCGCGCTTGTAGCGATCAGCAGCCTGGTCCCACCAGGTCAGTGCGTCCCCCCAGATATTCACGCCGGACACGATGCGGGCATAGGGAACACATTGCAGCGCCGTAGCGCCGAAAGCGGGCATGGATATCCACGCAGCCGCCAGCAGCATCGCAGCGCGAGCCATTCGAAACATAATTAGCGACCCCGATAAATCGAAGAATCGCCCCACCGCGATCGAAACTAGGCGGTGGTCCTTATGAAAAGGCTAACGGATCAGAAAGCATCCCGGCCAGCGTCCGCACCGGCGATGGTGGACGCCATCGCGATCTGCACCTTGGCCGGTGCTGGGGCGGGCGCCTCATTCGGGTAGATGAACCCCTTGGCCGGGTTGGAGCGCAGGCCCAGTCCGCCGGTCGGACCGTACCATACCCGCACATCGGTCCAGTCATTGTTCGGCGACACGTCAATGGCGCGGACATCGCGTTCGATGCCGCCGCGATAGGACCAGTTGGCATGGGTCAGCAGCACTTCGCGGTCGCTGACGACGCGGCTGACCATGGCGACATGGCCGACCGGCATCGAACGGCTCGCCGCGAAGGCCAGCACCGCGCCCGCGCGCGGCTGGCTGCCGCGTTCATAGCGCCCTTCCGCCTGGCTCCACCAGGTGTTCGCATTGCCGTAAAGCGAGATGCCGGAAATCTGACGGGCGTAGGGCGCGCATTGCAGCACGCCTGCGGTAGCGGGGGTCGCGATCAGCGCGCCAAGAACAAGCGTCCACGCAGCAACAAGCGCCCGAAAACCGCTGACCATGAAAGAAGTGCCCCCGAATTCTTGATCTTATCGACCCTGTGCGCCCCCTTGTGCAGATGGGCGGCGGGAGGAAAAGGCCGGGGCGACGAACTGTTACGGAAGCGCGTTAATCTGCGGAACCATGTACATGGCCCGCCGAAACAGTGAGGCGCGTGGAGGAGGCGAGATCGCTGAACAGGCTGGCTTCCGTTCCGGTCATCCACACCTGTCCGCCCGTTGCCCTCAGCCGGTCGAACAAGGCGGCGCGGCGCATGGGATCAAGATGCGCCGCCACCTCATCCAGCAGGAGAACGGGCGGCTGGCCGCGTTGCGCCGCCACCAAAGCGGCATGGGCGAGCAGGATGGACAGCAGCAACGCCTTCTGCTCCCCGGTCGAACAGAGCGCCGCCGCCTGCCCCTTTGCCGCATGGGTGACGGCCAGGTCATGCCGGTGCGGGCCCGACAATGTGCGGCCAGCCGCCGCATCGCGCCGCCGTTCTCGGGCAAGCCGGGGCGCAAGCGGCTCATCGGCCCCCTCCTCCCGCATCATGTCCAGCAGCGGGCGGGCAAAGGGCTGGCCGGGCTGAACCGCCAGCTCCGCGTTCAGCCGCGCGACCATGTCCGCCCGCGCGCTGGCAAGCACCGCCCCATGCTCCCCCATCTGCGCTTCCAGCGCCGCCAGCCAGGCGGGGTCCGCCGCCCTGGGATCGGTCAGCAGCCGGTTGCGCGCGCGCATGGCGGCTTCGTAGCGGGCGCTGTGCACCGCGTGGCCGGGATGCAGCGCCAGCGTCAGACGATCAAGGAAGCGCCGCCGCCCGCCCGGACTGTCCATGAACAGGCGATCCATCGCGGGGGTCAGCCACGCAATCGCCAGATGATCGGCCAGTGCATTGGCGGACGAGGCCACTCCGCCGATCCGCACCTGCCGCCGGTCCGGCGCGCCCGCCGCGACACCCGTGCCCAGCATCACGCCATCGACTTCCGCGGCGATGCCGAAGCCACCCGCGCCGTCCTGCCGCGCCATGTCCCGCAAGGCAGCGCCGCGAAGGCCCCGGCCGGGGGCCAGCATGGAAACGGCTTCCAATATATTGGTCTTGCCCGCGCCATTTTCGCCGGTCAGGACGATGAAGGCGTGATCGGGAACGATCAGCGCGTCCGCATGGTTGCGGAAATCGCTTAATGTCAGGCGGCCGATCATCGGCCCGCTCTAGCCGCCGCGGTGGAAAACGGAAAGCCGTTCAGCAACGCTTGCGCGTCACCGCCGCCCCGTCATTGATCATGGTGAGTTCCCGGCCGTTCGCGGAGGGGCGCAGTTCGACCTTCCGCGTCCAGCTATCGCCTTCGCCCGTGAAAGACGCGGTGACGCGAACCCGCCCGTCCGGCCCCGGCGCGACATCGGTCACGGTGCCGACGCTTTCGTGGAAGATCAGGCTCTTGGGAGTGACGGTCAGTTCAAGGTCCGATGAGCGGTCGCCGCATGCGTCGTTCACCCCGGTCCAGTGCCCGCGCAATGCGGCCGGGATCGTTCCGGGCGCGGATGCTTCCTGCTGCTCGCGCGGCCGGGCGGGCGCGGTTTCGTTTCCGGGGGATGCGGTGGCGTTGCCGGGCCTCAGGCTCTCATCCTGCGCAGGCGTCAGGTTGCTGACGTCATAGGAGGATTGCTCCTCCACAATGTTGGTCGACATGCCGGGCTTGCCACTGTCCCCCTGGTCACAGGCGGCCAGCAGCAGCAGGGGCAGGGCGGGAAGCAGGCGCATCCGTAATGAACCGGCGATGCGGCGGAGGGTTCCGGCATATGGGCGGCGGCCGCGCGCGGCATCTCCGTTGCGCACTTGCATGCGGCTTGGCTTAGGCTCATCAAGGGCGTGAGATGGTTGCACGGCCCCTTACCTAGCTGGAGAATGCCGATGAGGAAATGGATGATGGCGCCGCTGGCCCTCGCGGTGGCGGCTCTGGGATCGAATGGGGCCATGGCCGCGCTCGCCGTCGGCGCCAAGGCGCCCGACTTCACCACGCGCGGGGCGATGGCGGGCAAGACCTTCACCCTGACGCTGTCGCACCAGCTCAAGCGCGGGCCGGTCGTGCTCTATTTCTTCCCCAAGGCGTTCACCCCCGGCTGTTCCGCCGAAGCACGGGAATTCGCCCAGCATATCGACGATTTCAAAAAGGCCGGGGCGACCGTGATCGGCATGTCGACCGATACCGTCGACGACCTGGTGGCCTTTTCCACCAAGGAATGCGCGGGCAAGTTCGCCGTCGCCTCCGCCGGTCCGGCCATCGTGTCGGGCTATGACGTCGCCCTGAAGATGCGGCCCAATGTCACGGACCGCACCTCCTACGTCATCGCGCCGAGCGGCCGCATCGCCTTCGTTCACAGTGAGATGAACTATAGCGGGCATGTGAAAAGCACCCTGGCCGCGGTGCAGGCGATGACGGGCAAATAGCCGGGGCGGCGTCAGCCCGGCTTGCCGCCCTTCACATATCGTCCGAACCAGTCCAGCGTGGCGCTCCATGCCGCCTTGGCCGCCACTTCATCATAGCTAGGGCGATAGTCGGCCATGAAGCCATGGTCCGCCTGCGGATAGACGGTGATGTCGCTGGGCGGCGACTTGCCCGCCTTCTTGAGCGCAGCCTTCATGGCCTCCACATCGGCGAGCGGAATGCCCTTGTCCAGTGCGCCATATTGGCCGAGCACCGGTGCCTTTAACGCGGCCGCCTCATCGATCACGCGATGCGGCTGCAACGCCGTCCTGTCGCTGACCAGCCGCCCGTAAAAGGCGACGCCAGCATCGAGCGCGGCGCTATGCGCGGCATAAAGCCACACGATCCGCCCGCCCCAGCAGAAGCCGGTAATGCCCCGCCGCCTGCCGTCGCCGCCATGAGCGGCGGCCCAGCCATAAGTGGCGTCGATGTCGGACAGCACCTGATCGTCGGGCGTTTTCGACACGATCCCGCTCATCAGTTGCTTGAAGTCCGAAATCTTGCTCGCGTCGCCATGGCGGGCGAACAGGTCGGGCGCGATGGCATAATAGCCCTGCCGGGCGAAGCGGCGGCATATGTCGCGAATCCATTCGTGGACGCCGAAAATCTCATGCACGACGCAGATCACCGGCGCATCCTTCGCCGCCTGGGGACGCGCCACGAAAGCAGGCATGGCAAAGCCGCCGCTCGCGGGGATGGTCACCCGCTCCTCCTTCAATCCTTCCCCCGTGGTCTGCACCGCGCTGCTCGCCACGGGGCGGCAGGCGGCGGCGAAACCAGCGGCGAAAGCGCCCGAGGCGAGCAGCTTGCGGCGGTCAAGGCCCGTGGAGCCGATCCAGTTGCGGTCGTCGGGCAAGCGTTCGGGGCCGGGCTGATCCTGCGTGTCGATCGTCATCGCGCTCTCTCCAGAAGATCCCCCGCTTCGCACCCTACGCGCTCAGTATAGGAGCGCAAGCCGGGTCAGCGCAGGAAGTCGCCGCTCTCGATCCATTGGAGCGCACTCACGTCACGCGCATAGACATAGGCCCACGCCTGCACAGGCCCGTCGCCCGCATGGACGGTCAGCCGCTCGCGCCGATATTCCCAGGGCTGGGGGAAATGGGCGGCGCATTCCTCATATTCATCGATCCGGTTCAGCACGGCCGGATCGTCCGGCAGCAGGAAAAGATCGCCCGCGACGACGCCGTCCGGGCCGGGCACGAAGCCGGGATAATCGCCGGCGCGGTAGAGCCTGCCCCGCGCGGCCGCTGGACCGGCATGATGCGCGACCGACATCAGCCACTGCGCCTCCGGGCCATCACATCCGGGGCGCAAAGTGCCGTAGACGAAGAGAAAAGGGTAATGCATCAGACCGGCCCCAACTTGGCCGAACCAAACATCGCAGGCATTAAAAAAGCCGCCCTGATCTGAAGCTGGGCGGCCTTTTTGATTTCCCCCATGATGAGGGAGCATGGTGAAGCGAATATTCGCTTAGGCAAAGAGCACCGAGTAGAAGGTCAGCATCTGAGCGCCGACTGCAACCATCAGCGCAACGCCCTGAACAGTGTGTCGCATGTTGTTTATCCTGCAAAGATCATCTTGTTTTTTCGCCCTTCGGCAAGGGGGCATATGCGCATGTCTTCGATTCGTAACAATCGCAAAGGCCGCCTTCGCAGTTGCAGCAAATGCAACAGCTACTGTTACCCCAAAGCCACGATCATTGCCTGGGCTGCCGCAGGGGCGCGCACCTTCGCGCCGCTGATGAAAAAGGCGTAGACGTCTCCATGCGCCGACTGCTCCCGCGCCATAGCCGCCCAGCCTGCGATTTCCTTGGGAGAATAGCCCGTGGGTTCCTCTTCCCGCGTGCGCATCAACCGCGCGTAGGAAAAGCCGACATCATGCCCGTGCAGCGCGGGATAGCTGCCATGGTCGGCAAAGACGACCGCCGCGCCCGCATCCCTGGCGAGCGTCAGGAAGTCGGGATCATCGAAGCTTTCATGCCGCACTTCCAGAGCGTGGCGGAGCGGAACGCCAGCGGCCTTGGCCGGAAGCAGCTTCAGGAAAGCGCCGAAATCCTCCGCATCGAAGGTCTTGGTGGGCATGAATTGCCAGAGGATCGGCCCCAGCCGGTCGCCCAGTTCGACAATGCCCTGGTTGACGAACTTGGCGATCGACTCGCCCGCCTCTCCCAGCACGCGGCGATTGGTGCAGAAGCGCGAGGCCTTGACGGCGAACTGGAATCCGTCCGGCACTGCCTTGGCCCAATTGGCGAATGTCGCGGGCTTTTGCGTACCGTAATAGGTGGCGTTGATCTCCGTCGCGGTGAGATGCTGCCCCACATAGGCGAGTTCGTCCTTTTGCCGCAGTCCATCGGGATAGAAGATCCCGCGCCATGGCTCATATGTCCATCCGCCGATGCCGACCCTGATCCTTCCAGCCATCTCCGCGCCTCCTGCGGCCCATCCTGACCGGCAACCGCCATCAGGAACAGAGGAAATCGCCGGCGCCGCGCGGGAAAATCAGGAGGCTGGCTTGCGCCGCGCCCCGATCAGCCACGGCTTCACGCCCCGGCTGGGGCGCGGCGTGCCGTCGATCCGGCGTGCGCGGATGATCGTGACCGGCTTCACTATCATCTGCCCGCGCATCGGCCCGGAGCCGCAGCAGGTCGGCTGCGACAATATCCTGCGCGCGACATCCATGCCAGCGACGACATGGCCGAAGGCGGCATAGCCGATATAGTCGCCGCGCGCATCCATATTGGGCGTCGCGCCCAGCGTGATGAAGAAATTGCCCATCGCCGAATCGGGACGGTTCGGCCGCGCCATGGAGATCGTCCCGTCCAGATGGCGGATGCCCGTCTTCGTGGTCGGCTCGTGCGGGATGGGCGGCAGCGACCGGCGGGCATCCGTGTCGATCCCGCCCTGGATCAGCCCCAGTTTGGGATCGCTCTTACGCCGCGCCGCGCGGTAGAAGGTCACCCCGTCAAAGCGGCCATCATCGACATAGGTGAGGAAGTTGGCCGAAGTGCGCGGCGCGCGAACCGTATCGACTGCCACCACGATCGTACCGGCGGACGTCTCGATCGCCACACGCGTATAGCCAGGCGCCGGCCGGTTGGCGGGCAGCGCCAGCGCAGGCATGGCGGAACAGGCGAGCAGAAGGGAAAAGAAGGCAAGAACAGCGCGGCGCAGCGGAAGGAAACAGGCTGCAAGAGGGGAATATGATCGCTGAACCAAAGATGCTTTCCGTATCGGTGAACAGGATGAGTGGCGGACAAACTCACGCGCCAGGCGGCTGAGCTGCGACTGATCCTTGAGCAGTTCCGGCTGTGGAAGTCCACCCTGTCATCGATAGATACAGCCAAGCCGACCGGCGATCGGAACATGCTCGATCCGGGACGGGTGGCGATGAAAAGCACGGATGCGGGCAGGCCCCCTGATTTGCTGCCGTGCCATTCGGGGCCAGCATAGTTCATTGGGAGCATGCTTCCGCCATGATTCCTGGCGCAGAGCAGATGCCCTCCCGGCGATCAGGGCAGGTTCAAACCCTTGCTCGCGAGCAAGGTTCTCAATCCATGCAGGTCCAGCCCCGGCTGTCCGCCGAGCAAGGCGGTGCGTTTTTTATGTTCGTCCTCTTGGCGGGCCCGCGCCTGGGCGAGGACGTGGGACGCATCTTCCCGCCGGATGACGCAGACGCCGTCATCGTCAGCGGCCAGAATGTCGCCCGGCCGTATATAGGCGTCACCGCAAGCCACCGGGACATTGACGTTGCCCAAATCGAGGGTGGATGGACCGTGCGGCGAGATGCATCGCGACCAGACCGGCAACCCCAGTTCGCGCAGGTCGCGGACATCACGGACCGCGGCGTCAACGATCAGGCCGCGGCAACCACGAGCCAGCGCCGCCGCCGCGAACAGGTCCCCGGCATAGGCAATATCGCTGGGGCTGTCGGGCACGATCAATATTATGTCGCCAGCACGCGCATAAGCGAGGGCGACATGGTTCATCAGATTGCTCGTCGGCGAGCATGAGATGGTGATCGCGCTGCCGGCAATCCGCGTCCCGGCGACAAGCGGGCGTAACGTGCTGGCCAGCAGGCCTGTCCGTCCCTGCGCCTCGTAGATCGTCGATACGCCGCACGCCGCAAGGCCGTCGATCACGTCAGGATCAGCGCGTTCTATGTCGGAAATCACTGTTCCGGCCATGACGACAGGTGCCTCCCCTTGCTGTAGCGCCGATCAGCGAAAAAATCCCGGATGCTTAAGCCGCACCCGGGAAATGGCCAGTGGCCGTCAGGCGGCCGTGGAGACCTCTCGCACGGCGCTTTCCGCCTGCCGCATGGTCTTGTGAGGATATTTCTTGTGCATCTCGCGATCCCGCATTCCCGCTGCCCGCCCGGCTTCGAAGCGTTCTTCGGGAGCGACATGATAGGGTGGCAGCGCAGGGCCACATTTGATGTAGCCGCTGGTATGAATACGCGTCTTCATCGCCGGGATCTTGGACACATGCCAGTCGTCGATGCCCGTCTTGGGGAACAAGCCTTCCGATGCCCACTGCATGTCGGCGCGAATGACCTCTGCCTTGGCATAATCCTTGGCCAGGATCGCATCCTGCATGGCCATGATCGGGCCTGGGGCCATGGAAATGCTGCTGGACCAGATCGCGTCCATGTCGAACAGCTTGTTTGAAATCCACCAGTCATATTCATGGGTGAGCAGCTTGATACGTCCGTCGACTGCCCGCATGTCGTTCGCATAATTGTTGGCGATGGGCTGCCCCAGAACCAGCATCGTGCGGTACTTGCATGCGACAATCTGGGGGATCTTCGCGAGTTCGGCATAGACTTCAGTCGTGATGGGGCGCTTGAAGGCCTGCATGTCATCGTAAAGGAAGATCGCCATGTCGGGAAACTCCTCGGCGATATCCCTATAATATTGGACGATCGCTATGTCTGACATGGCCGACATCATCGGCCGCCCCATGTTCAGGCCATGCGCGCCCACCTCACGGAACGCCCGCACCCGCTTGATGGTGTCGCGCGTGTTAAGCGTCGTCGCCCCCGCAAAGACCGGCACCCGGTCGTTCACGGATTCGACGACGGCGCGGGTAAGGTCCACTATCTCCTCGAAGGTCAGCGAAGGCAGTTCGCCGAAGGTGCCGTTGAGGCAGATCCCCGTCGCGCCATCCTTGATGAGGACGTCCGCCGCGCGGGCCGCTTCGTCCAGGTTCAGAACGTCCTTGGCGTGCCGATCGATGACGATATCCGTCCTCACCGGGGTCGGCATATAGGCGATTACGCCCTTGATATCCTTTGAAGACAGTTGTGTAGTCTTAACCATGACAGTTACCTCCTGATGTTCATGAGTTGGAAGAAGAAATGGACCCAGCCCAATGCGGCATTTCTCCGATGCCGCTTGGGAAGCGATAGCTTTTGGTGAAGCCGTATTCGCTTAGCGTCTCAGGCGCATGTTCCCGGCCAAAGCCGCTATGCTTCGTGCCGCCGAAGGGCGTGCCGAAGAAGGTGCGGTGATAATTGTTGATGAAGACGGAACTGACCGACAAACGCCGGGCGATGGCGAGCGCTTGCGCCGTGTCGCCGCTGAACACCCCCGCGACAAGGCCATAAGGCGTGTCGTTGGCGATCTCGACCGCTTCCTCCATGCTGCCTAACCGCATCACCGCGACCACGGGGCCGAAAATCTCTTCCCGCGCGACGCGCATGTCACGGGTGACGCCGGTGATGACCGTGGGCCGGACCCATGCGCCTGCGGCAAGGGCGGGATCGGACGGCAGTTCGCCCTGAAAGGCGATCGCCGCCCCCTCCTTTTGCGCCACGTCGATGAAGTCGAGCACCTTGCGTTGCTGCCCATGGTTGGCGAGCGGCCCGACCGTTGTCAGCGCATCGGCGAGCGGCCCCAGCCTGAGTTTGCTCACGCCTGCGACGAGCCGCTCCACAAACTCATCATGAATATCGGCATGGACCAGAAGCCGGGAGGACGCGGTGCATGCTTGGCCGCAATTGTAGAAGCTGCCCTCGATCGCATAGGGAACCGCCTGGTCAAGATCGGCGTCGGCCATGACGATCAGCGCGTTCTTGCCGCCAAGTTCCAGCATCGCGGGCGTCAGATTGTCGGCCAGCGTCTTCAGCACATGCACGCCCGTCGGACTGGCTCCAGTGAAGGAAAGCTTGGCTATCATAGGGTGCGCGGCGAGCGCCTTGCCGACGTCCGGGCCGCCCGGCACGACCTGAAGCAAATCGGGGGGCAGAACGGTGTTCAGAATTTCAACGATGCGCATGATGGTGCGCGGCGCCTGTTCCGGCGGCTTGAGAACCACGGCATTTCCCACCGCCAGCGCAGGCGCGGACTTCGCGCCGGTATGGATCGGCGGCCAGTTGAACGGTAGTATCCCACCAATAACTCCGAAGGGTTCGAGCATCGTCATTGAATAGCTATGCCCCACATCCTGGGCGCGGCTGGGCAGGACGGCAGTAAGTCCGCCAAAATATTCGAAGGATGCGATCAATACCTGCACGTCCATGTGCGCCTGGATGACCGGCTTGCCCATTTCCTGGCTTTCAATCTCCGCAATCTCGTTCGCGAAGGGCTTTATGGCCTCGGCACATTCGCGGAGGATCCGCCCGCGCTCCAATGCGGGCACCCAGCGCCATTTTTCGAACGCGCTGCGCGCGGCGCGGATTGCCGCATCCACCCCATGCTCATCTGAGCACACGATATCCCAGAGGGGCTGCCCCGTGGCAGGGGCAATGACTCTCAGATATTCAGTGTTTTTTGAACCGGCCCAGCGATTCTCTATGACAGGCACGCTCTTGCTCATGTGCACACGTGTGCACTTGCGACTTCAACGTGTCAAGCATATTGCGTGGGAAAATTGTTTAGGGGTTTACCGCTCGCGTGGAGCCGCGCACCACAAGTTGATAGTTGAGTTTGACGAAGGGCTGTACGCTACGCGGGCCCTCATGACGCCGTTTAAGGATCATCGCTGAGGCAGCATGGGCGAACTCCTCCAGCGGCAAGCTGATGGAAGTCAGGCCGCCCGGCCAGGTTTCGTACCAGGGCGAGGAGCCTGTTACCACCAGCGACAGATCATCCGGAATACGCACACCTGCTTCGTTGAGCGCCAGGATGCCTCCGGGCGCGAATGACGCAGCAGACAAATAAATGGCAGTGGGAGGCTGGGGCAGCCGAAGAAAGGCCGCGACCTGACTATAGCCTGCATCCGCACCGGCCGCTTCAATGCATACAAGGTCCGCATCATGCACCACGCCCGCCTGCCGGAAGGCCTCGCGAAATCCGGCCAGACGCTCCGCGCCCGCCATGGTCGTCGAAGGCAGTCCTACAAATCCGATCTTTCGATGGCCGAGGGAGAGGAGATGCTCCGTCGCCATCCGCGACCCCTCAGCCGCATCGACCGTCACCACGGGCTGGGACAGCGCGCGATGATGGCGCAGGAACTGGACGCAATAGACCTGATTGAGGAGAGACAGGGTTTCCCTATGCGGCTTGGCCGACAGGGCGATCACAATACCTTCAACCTGACTTTCGAGGAGCGAGCGCACCACCTCCGCTTCGACGCCGGGGTCGTCGGATGAAAGAGCCAGCACCATCTGCCGTTTCTGGTGGATGCAGTCATCGGCCAGCCCCTGGGCTACGGCCGCGAAGAATTCGTTCCTGATGTCCGGCAGGACAAGGCCGATGATGCCGCTGCGCCCGCTGCGCAAGGTACGGGCGCCCGCATTGGCAACGTAGCCGAGTTCGGCGGCCGCCCTTTTCACCCGCTCGCGCGTTTCCGGGCTGATGCGTGAATTTCCCGCAAGTGCGCGAGAGACGGTGGAATGAGCGAGTCCCAGATGGGCCGCCAGATCCGTCACCGTCATTCGCGGGCGCTTGGCGCTTCTTGCCTCGTCCTTTTCGTTCAATCGTTCCTCCAAAGGGGCGCGCGTCTGCTCGTTCATTCGCCGGTCTTTTGCGATGTCACGGATCAGGAATGCAATTGCAAAAGCGCCATAGCCATATTGCAAGGTTCCACATGCATGAACGTTAGATGACAGGCCCGATGGCGCTGCGACATGCCCAACTGCCTGGGCGATAGGAACTATTGCGCAAAGCGATTTGCCCGATGCAGCATAAACCGTAAGCTTCGCGCCGCACTTCAGGGCCACTTACCAAAAATAGCATCGCGGCGAACATGCTTCGCCTTTTGGCCTGAATCATGGCGGGAGGGGATCATGGCGACAGTTTTTCAGACAGACTATGCCTGGCCTGACGACAGTATCGAGCGAAGCGTGATCGAAGCAGCCGGTCATCGCCTGATCAGCGGTCCGTCCGTCCCTCAACCAGCGGAGGCGATCGCGGAGCTTGTCGCCCGGTACGACCCGGAGGCGATCATGACCTGCTGGGCGAACGTGTCCGCCCAGGCGATCGGATCGCCGTCCCGGCTGCGCATCGTCCAGCGGGTAGGCGTTGGCCTGGATAATATCGATGTGGCGGCGGCGACCCGGCGTGGCGCGTGGGTGGCGAACGTCCCGGACTATTGCGTGGGCGAAGTGGCGGATCACGCGGTCGCGCTCCTTCTCGACTGGGCTCGTGGTACGGTGGCTTTCGATCGTGAGGTCAAGGCTGGCCACTGGAATCCGGCCGCCGCCCGGCTGCGGCGGGTGTCGGATTTGACGGTGGGCATCATCGGCTTTGGCCGGATCGGGCGTGCGACCGCCCGCCGGATCAAGGCGTTCGGATGCAGGATGCTTGTCAACAGCCGGAGCGCCGTTGCGGATGCCGATGTCGAACCTTGCACATTGCCATCGCTCCTCGCCAGCAGCGACGTGGTCATACTGCATGTGCCGCTCGGCCAGAATACGCATCATTTGATCGGATCGGCGCAACTCAGGCAGATGAAGCCGGGAGCCTTTCTCATCAATGTCAGCCGCGGCGGGCTGGTCGACAGTCAGGCGCTTCTCGCAGCGCTGGAGGAAGGGCGGCTTTCGGGCGCCGGGCTCGACGTTGTCGAGGGTGAACCGCACCCGCCGCCTGCATTGGTCGAGCGCCCGGATGTCATCGTGACCCCGCACATCGCCTTTTCGTCGGAGGCCTCTCTTTCCGAACTGCGCCGCCGTTCGGCGGAAGAAGTCGTGCGGGTGCTGGCCGGTGCCGATCCCCTGTTTCCATGCAATTCCCCAAAGGCATATCAATGACATCGACCATCATCAGCGCGATTCACGCGCGCCAGCTGCTGGACAGCCGGGGCCGCCCGACCCTGGAAGCGGAAGTATCGCTCGCATCGGGCGACAGCGGCCGGGCATCGGTCCCCTCCGGCGCGTCCACCGGCAAGGCGGAGGCCGTCGAACTGCGCGATGGCGGCCATGCATGGGGCGGGCTTGGCGTTGCGCAGGCGGTCGACAATGTGCGCAAGCTGATCGCGCCTTCGCTCATCGGCATGGACGCCAGCGACCAATCGAAGCTCGACAGCATGATGCGGGAAATGGACGGGACCCCCAACCTTGGCCGCCTGGGCGGCAATGCCATTCTGGCCGTGAGCCTCGCAGCGGTGCGTGCGAGCGCGGCCGTCGGACGCCAGCCCCTGTACCGGCGTTTTGCCGAACTCGCCGGAGCCGAGCCCGCCATGCCGCTGCCCATGGTGAATATCCTGTCGGGCGGATTGCATGCCGGGCGGGGCATGGATGTGCAGGATTTCCTCGTCATGCCGGTGGGAGCGGGCAGTTATGGCGAAGCGCTCCAATGGGTTTGCCGGGTCAGGGATGCCGCAGGGCGCATCTGTGCCGAACGGGGCCTGCCCACGCTTCTGGCGGACGAAGGCGGCTTATCCCCCGGTTTCGCAACCTCTTTCGAAGCACTCGATCTGATGCTGCGCAGTTTCGAGGCAGCGGGGCTGCGGGCGGGCGAGGATGTCGCGATCGCGATCGATGTCGCCTCATCCTCCCTGGTCGATGAAGATGGCGCTTATGTCTTCGGACGCGAAGGACGCTCCTACAGCAGCGCCGGAATGATCGGCCTTCAGAAGGAGTGGATCAGCCGCTATCCTGTCATATCCATCGAAGATGGGTTGGGTGAGGACGATTGGGACAATTGGCCGGAAATGACCCGGCAACTGGGCCGCATCCAGCTGGTCGGCGATGACCTGTTCGCAACCCGGCCCGATCGCATTCGCCGCGGAATCGAGAGCGGGGCCGCCAATGCCGCGCTGATCAAGGTGAACCAGAATGGCACCGTCAGCGGCACTCTCGACGCGATCCGCACGGCGCGGGAAGCGGGTTATGCGACGGTGATCTCGGCGCGATCCGGCGAGACGGAAGATGATTATCTCGCCGATCTAGCGGTGGGGACCGCGGGCGGGCAGATCAAGGTCGGGTCGGTCCGCACGTCCGAGCGCATGGCGAAATATAATCAACTGCTGCGTATCGAGGAAGCGGGGCTGCCTTGGGCAGGGACTTCAGCCATTGGGCCGTTCGGAAGATGACAGAGAGCAGCTTGACAGCCTTCCTGGAGGAGAATGGCCTGGCCGCGCCCGGCGAGAGCGGAGATTGGACGCCGTTGGCCGGGGGCGTATCCTCCGATATATGGCGCGTGACGACGAGCCGGGGGACATTCTGCGTCAAGCGCGCGCTGGCGAAACTTCGTGTCGCTGCGGACTGGGAAGCCGATGTGGGCCGCAATGCCTATGAATGGGCCTATATGCAGACGGTCTCGGCCCTTCGTCCGGGTTCGGTGCCCCTGCCGCTGGCGCATGATCCCGCGCGCGGGCTGTTTGCCATGGAATGGCTTCCGCCCGGCACGCATCCCCTCTGGAAATCTCAGCTCCTGGGAGGCGTGGCCGACCCAGGTTTCGCCGAAATGGTCGGCGATCTGATCGGCTCGATCCATGCCGCAAGCGCGGTCGACCCAAGCCTGCCGGATCGCTTCGCCACCGATGCCAATTTCCATGCGTTGAGGCTGGACGCCTATTTTCTGGCAACGGCTCGCGTCCATGACGACCTTTCGGACATTCTGACCGGGCTTGTGCGGCAGACGGCTGGAACCAAGCTCGCGCTGGTTCATGGCGATGTGTCTCCGAAGAATATTCTGGCGGGGCCGGATGGTCCTGTCCTGCTCGACGCGGAAGTCGCGTGGTTCGGCGACCCGGCGTTCGACCTCGCATTTTGCCTCACTCATCTCATCATCAAGGCGAAGGTTCTGGACGGCCCCGGCCATGAAATCACCACGGCCGCCCGGCTGCTGGTGGAGCGCTATTTTCGCCATGTGAATTGGGAATCGCCCGAACGGTTATCCGCGCGGGCCGCCATGCTGCTGCCAGCGCTTGTCCTGGCTCGCATCGACGGGAAATCGCCGGTCGAATATCTGGATAATGGCCAGCAAGGCACTCTTCGCCATTGCGCGCGCGGGGTGCTGCTGGCCAGTCCCAAGACTATCCAGGAGTCGATCGCATTGCTTCTGTTATAGTTTTTCCCCGATCATGACCGCAATGCATGGCGGCCTGAAAGAGCAAGCCGCCTCATAGTATAGCGGCGGCCTTCGTGACATCGGCCTTCCGGCCGGCTTGTCGCTGGTGTGAAGTCTTCATCATCAGCCGTTCGAACAAGGTGATCGCCTTGTCAGCCGCATTGGGGATCATCGGGATATCGCCCGGTGTTTCATCGATGACGCGCTGCTGCGCCTCGATCATGATGCGATCCTCCTCGAAAGCGCGCGACGCCATCGCCAGGCGATCCGCTATGACGCCCTGGGCATCGGGAAGGCTGCTCGCCACTCCCCAGACATAGAAGTAGCGGGACGTGCGATCGCCGGTCGCGCAAACCGATTGGCCGCTATATTCCGTTACCAAGGGCTGAATATCGGGAGCGCCGAAATCCAGTCTTTGCGCAGTCCCGGCAGGGTATGATCGCGCCCACATCGAAAGGTGGCCGGGCACGGTATAGTCATATGTCAGATAATTATCGACATATGCATCCATTTGAACGCCGGGAGTGTCGTAGGACAAGGATTGAGGAACCCACCAATGAATGCTCAGCCCGTTTTCCACGGACTTGATGCTGCATCGGGCCTGTCCCCAGGATTCTTCACTTGATCCGAAACTGGAGGGATGCACATAGGCCGCGTGCGTGAAATCGAGAAGGTTGGCGTTGACCTGCTCGGCAGCGGCCTCATAGTCGATCTTGCCTGTTCCGAAAACGAAGTCCTTGTCATCGAGCGAAAGGAAATCCGGCAAGGAACTGTGATCGGCCGCAACATCATCCGCGCCCCAGGCGAACACCCAGCCACCCTGCTCGGCTATGGGATAGGTTCGAAGCCTCGCACGGGGCGGAATGCTCCGCTGCCCAGGTATTTCAATGCACTGGCCATCGCGGTCGAACAGCAGGCCATGATACATGCAGCGGATCGAGGACCCTTCGCACCGGCCACGTGACAAAGGCGCGAAGCGGTGGCTGCATCGATCCTCGATCCCGACCAGTTCCCCCTCCCCCGTCCGGTAGACAACGATCGACCGGCCCAACAGCCTGACCGAAACCAGCTGGCCAACACCGAACTCCTTCGAATAGCCGATGCTATGCCATGCGTTAGGGGGAATCATGCTGCTCTCCTTCAGCTCCGCCGATCGTTAAATACCCCGCGGCGGCCAGACTGCCTTGCGCAACACATGCTTATTCCTTGCCCGTCCGCGACAGCCCGGCCGCCCGAACAACCGCTCAGATCGGATTACGCCCGATGAAAAATTCCTTGAGCGGGTCCATGCTGGGGTTGAGGCCCGCATCGATCGCGCCTTTGCGGAGGGCGTTCATCTGCGCATCGTGAATCCGCATTGTGGGCGCGCGTAGCGGCCCGCCATTATAGCCCTGCAACCATGACTGGAATTTCCAGGCCTGACGATTGATGAAGAAGCCGCCATGCAGCATAGGCATCAACGCCTGGCGCGCCTTGCGTGCCGGATGCATCCGCCAGTAGATTTCAGCCGCCTCTTCGAATTTGCGCTCACGCAGCAGGTTGAAGACCTGGGGGATCAGCGGGCCCCAGAATTCATGGTCGGCCGTGGCGGACAACTGGATCGGCATGATCTGGGAGAGCGGAAGCAGCTCCGCCTCCAGCGGCATGGAAATCACCACTTCCTCGCCGAACAGGCGGTCGCATTCGATCAGCGACTGGACGGAGGGACCACCGCCCTCCGCCTTGATCGCCGCGATGTTGGGGCAGTCGTCGATCAGGCGGCGAATGAGGCCGACGGGAAGGTCGGATGGATGAATCCGGTTAGCAAAGCCCCACAGGAAAACGGGGAAAAGCATTACGGCAAGGTTGGTCGCGTCACAAAAGGCCTTTGTATAATCGTAAATGTCCTGCTCGCTTTCCGGGTAGAAATTCGGCGGGTAGGACAGCAGGACAAGTTCGGCCCCGGCAGCTTCCGCGCCCTGCACGGCGCGGATATTCTCCTCCAGATTGCTCCAGCTCGCATGATGGACGATGATCAGCCGGTCGCCTGCCTCATCCTTCATGATCCTCAGGAAATCCAGATATTCCGGGAGGGTGATGGTTATTTCCGATACGCCCAGCGTACCGATGAACCCATGTTCGATCGCCAGCCGCGTGTCGTGCCGGATGGCGGGTTCGTTGATGCGCGTCAGATCGCCCGAAAAGGACGGGATGGTGCAGCTCACCGTTCCGACAAGCGTATCGCGCGCCCATTTGCGCGCTTCGTTCTTGGTATAACGGGCCATTCGGCTTGATCCTTCCAGAAGGGTATATGTGCGTTCAGCAATTCATGAATGCCGCGAAATTCACCGGCTCCAGCCACATGCAGTCACCGCGCATGATCGCCGGTGCGCAGCCTCTTTTCTGCTCGATGCGAGAGCCAGCTTCATTCCTGCTGCATTTTCTCCGCATCCGTCATCGCAGCGACCAGGCGGCGGCCAGTGACTCCGGCACGATCGGCCGAAACGCTGAATTCCAGCGCCTCGTCCTGGTCGGCCGCCCGGCGAGCCATGTCCTGGGTCGCCTCCAGCATCGTCACATCCTCGGCAAAAACCTTGCCGATGAAGGCGCGCGTCTGTTCGACATCATAGGGGCCGCCATGATCGCGTGCCATGACCCAGTAATAATGGGTCTTGCCGACGGACACCGGCGTGGTCAGATGCACGACCCTGGCGAAACATTCGCTTAGCCCGTTGGGTTCGGGGTCCGGATCATAGATGTTGACGGCGGAATGATGGGCGCCGGGCGATAACTGCGTCCCCCAGGTTTCGCGGTTGACGATCTTGCCGGGCGTCTTGTTGGCGGCAGCGGCATAGATTGCCGCGAGCGGCGAGTTTTCGAAAAACTGGCTATAGGTGACGCGGCCATTGGCGCTTTCCACCTTGGGCGGGCGGTTCCAGTCAGTCACGCCGAGCGAGTTTTTGTGAAGGAAGCTGAAATGGGTGAGATCGAGGACATTTTCCTTGATCTGCATGAAATTGGCATTGACCGCCTTGTAACCCCAGACATTATACCAGGCCGGATCTTCCAGATAGGCGAGGTCTGCGGGGATAAGGTCAGGATCGGCAAGGCTGGCCTCTCCCATCCAGATCCAGATGAAGCCATATCGTTCCTCCACCGGAAAGGCGCGTATGCGGATGGCGGAGGGCGTATTGTCCTGCGTCGGCACTTTCATGCACTGGCCGGATGGTTCGAACTCCATGCCATGATAGGGGCATATCAGCCTGTCGCCAGCGACCTCGCCCATATGCAGCGGCGCCCAGCGATGCGGGCAACGGTTGTGCAGCGCCACCGCCTCTTGGGACTCCGTGCGATAGAGCGCGATCGGAAGCTCCATGATCCAGCGCATGATCGGCTTCTCGCTCACTTCGCTGCCGTGGGCCGCGACCCACCAGCTGTTGAGCGGCCAGTTCCGCGCAGTCCCGCTGGTGCCGATTCCCGGCCGGATGGGATCGGGACTGAGGGCAGAGGCGTCGTCCATAACTCTCTCCTGAAATATATGATTGATGATTGCTGAGGAGCATTATGCCAGCCGCTGGATCATCCACATAATTCAAAGTATGAACGGATTAGCATTCACCGGATGGATGATAAGCATGCGCTTCAAAGGCCTTGATCTCAATTTGCTGGTAGCGCTCGATGCCCTTCTGGAAACGCGCAGCGTCGCGCGGACAGCCGAGCGCGTCGGCCTCAGCCAGCCAGCGACCAGCGCGGCGCTCGCCCGCCTGCGTCAATTTTTCGGCGACGACCTGCTGATCGCTGAGGGACGCCGCTATCACCTGACGGCAGCGGCGCGGGCGTTGCGCCCGCTGGTGCGCCAATGCCTCAGCGACGCCGAGCAGATCGTGACGGTCAGCGGCGGATTCGATCCTTCGACAAGCGTGCGGGACTTTCGCGTCGTCGCGTCCGATTATTCCGCGGTTGCCGTACTGACGCGGCTGGCGGCGAATATGGCATCGCGCGCGCCCAACATCGCGCTCGACATCATCCCGCCCGAATATGGCAGCCCGCGCCAGTTCGAGGACGGCACCATTGACATATTCATCGGTCCCCAAGTCTATCTGCGGCGGGATCAGCCCACCGAATTCCTCTATGAGGAAAGATATGTCATCACCGGGTGGGCGGAAAATCCGGTCTTCCAGCGGCCTCTGATGCTGGAGGACATAGAAGGGGCCGACTTCGTTTCAGCACGATTCGGGCCGGACCGGTTCGGCGGATGGGGAGAGCAGCATCTGGAGGCGCTGGGGATAACGCGCCGTATCGAGATCGGCATCAGTTCGTTCGCCACGGTGCCATGGTTCCTGCCGGGCACAATGCGGCTCGCCCTCATGCACGAGCGGCTCGCCCGTTTCTTTGGCGAGGTCGCGCCGCTGCGCTGGAGCTATCCGCCTTTCGAAGTTCCGACGCTCAAGGTACTGGCGCAGCATCACCGGTCCCGCAGCGACGATCCGGGCGTTCTTTGGCTGCGCGAGCAGATCAGGATGGCCGTTCAGGACGGCGGCATCCCGGCCTGATCCGTCAGGCCTTGAGCCTTTCGGCGATGAAATGATGAATGCGGCTTCGCGCCGCCCGCGCCATTTTGGTGGGCTGGGCAAGCAGGAGATGGCGCCCTTCCGGATATATGGCGAGTTCCGCGCTATTCCCTGCCGCGCGCCACCGCGCCGCCATGAACATGCTGTCGTCAAGGACCACGTCCTGCGTGCCCACGGTGAACAAGGCGGGCGGCATGTCCGCAAGGTCGGCATAGAGGGTGGAAATGGCCGGATCGCGCAGCGCCTCCCCAGTGCGGCCGGGGAAGGCGCATTCGCGCGTTTGGCCGAGGCGCTTGGGCGAGAGAAACTTGCCCGGCGTCGTCCGCCGCTGACTGGGCGTGCCGGAAAGGTCGTAATTGCCCGCGACGAGGCTGGCCCCGGCGACGCGCTTCGCCGCGCCGGACGCATCCCGCAGTTGCAGCAGCACCATGACGGCCAGCGTCGCTCCCACAGAATCGCCGCCGATAACGATGCGGTCGGCGCCGAACTCCGCCGCGCCATGATCGAGCAGCCAGCGCGCCACCGTGAAACAATCGTCCCGCGCCGCCGGAAAGGGATGTGCTGGCGCCAGGCGATAATCGACGCTGACGGTGACGGCGCCGATGGTTTTGGCAATGTGGCGGTTGGGATAATCCGCCATCGCGGCACTGCCTTCGACAAAGCCCCCGCCATGAAAATGGAGATAGATCCCTGCCGCCGCATCTGCGGGACGAATGATCCTGACCGGAACGCCGCTGATGTCGCGCGCCTCCGCAGGCAGTTCGGTGGCAGGAGGCGCAGGCGGAATATTCGCCGGGATGTCATCAGGAACACTGGCGTTAAATGCCTGCTGCTCCGCGATCAGGGCTTCCAGCGCCGGATCAAACAAATTCGTCATCTCTCCACCCTGCTTCGCGCGACCGGATGCCGGGCAATGAGGCAGGTCCGCGACGCCAGGCCTTACAGGTCAGCAGACATGCAGGCCGACGATCGCGCCAGCCCGATTGCGACGGGGCACGCTTTGTTCATCGCCGGAACGAATAGCCCGATCACCAGGGGGGACAACATACAATATGCGATATTGTATAATGCGAGAGGAGATAGTGGGCGGGCATTTCGCCGTCCATTACCTTTGTGCTTTTTCCGAAGGAGTTCAGTTCAGACCCCATCCCAGATCACGCCGCCAGCCGCATTCCCGATTTGGATACCAGCGCCAGTAAGGAGATGTGGTTGAAGAACCACATTTTTTCCACCGTCAGGCTGCTATATTTGCGGATCGTGTTGGCGAAGGTGTAGGGCGTGTACCAGACATTATGATCTGGATGGACGACTTCCACAAATGTCTGGCTTCCCTGGACATAGTCGAAATGTCTCGCCCGGCACTGAAAGGCGTCAGGTACGGAGATGAAGTAGCAGGCCGCATCAAGGCTTTGGAGTTGCGCCAGGAATTCTTCCACATTCGCCACATGCTCCATGACTTCGGGCACGAGGACGACATCATAGGATCCTTTGATCTCCTCAAAACGCGTGTAGAGCTGCCCCTTCGTCAGCGGCCTGAGCTGTTCCAAGGCTTCAGCATGGACATCGAAGCCATCCAGTTGGGCGCAATAAGGTTCCAGCGCGAGGTGCAGGGATGTGGCGGGATCGGTGATCGGCCAATCGGCGCACCCGACATGCAGCACTTTTTTGCCTTCGCACATCTTCGCGAAGACATCGAAACGGTTCAGGCTCGCAATCTCATCGGAGACTTCCACGTGCTGGACGAAATAGGGATCGTGCAAGTCTTCAAGCACTGATCCAGCCTTTGCCGCCCCGGCTTCTTCAGCCAGCGGTGCAGGCTGGGCCACATCGCCGGATGACGGTGCGGGCGCGGGCTGCTGGTTGGCGGGGGTGAAGTCCTGCTGGTAAATCTCATCATAGGCCTGACGGGTCGAGCCCCAGAGCTGATGAGCATAGACCGGATCGGACCCTTCATAGCTGATGCCGCTGAAATGGCGGGGGATGAAATAATGGCTGGGGTAGATGCGCAGCCGTGAATAGGCATATTTGCGATAGCTGTCGGTAAGGCGCTGCGGCCCCACCGTTTTCCAGGCCATGTCTTGGATGACCGTGGGCTCCGCGGCGATATCGTCGATGATCTGCTTGAGAAACGGATTGCCCGCCACGCTTCCGAAATAGCCCGCGGCGATGAGGCCGGGGCGCACAATCTCATTTTCCCAGCAGGCGAAGGCTTCGCAGTCGAGCAGTTTCTCGTCGAGGGGACTCAGGGCGATGCTGTCGGCGTCCAGAACGACGCCGCCATGGGCATGCAGGATCTCCCACCGCATGAGGTCCGCGACTCCGTTCAGTTCGCGCCCGGCCATGTCCCGCATGTGCCGGTGGTTGATCCATTCCATCCCGTCCAGTTCGGCATTGCCCCACAAGATGAAATCCCAGTCCGGGTTCATGGTGCGCCATGTTTCGATGCAATTGTCTGGACGCTTGCTTTCGTCACCAACCCAGATGAAGTGGATGAGCTTGGGGATCATGGGCTTGGGGTCCTGCGTCTGTGAACTGGCCGCCGATTTCTTCGACACAGACGGGGTAAACCACTATGCTTAATCAAAGGTTATTCGAACACCATCCCGTCGTGGCCGATTGTGATGTGCGCGGGCGCGAGTCCCTGTAGCCGCCGTTCATGCGCAGCTTCATAGGCGGCCTCCAGGCTGCGCGTATGCGCCGTGGTGTCGAACAGGGGCGATGATTTCCTGTTCACGGCCAGGCGCGCCTTCAACGCAGCGAGCTTTTCGGGAGAATGCGCCAGTTCCAGCGCCATCGCCTCATAATGATCGGGCGATGAGGCGATAAGATCCGGCATGTCGAGAGCAGACAGGAGGCTGGCGCCGACGCGGGATGCGAACTGTTCACCGGCAACCGTCAGCATCGGCAATCCGCCCCAGAGCGCGTCGCTTGCGGTGGTATGGGCATTGACCACAAAGGTATCGAGGAAAAGATCGGCATGGATGTGGCGCGCAAGATGATCTGCGTGGGGCATCTTTTCAGCGAAGACCAGCCGCGCCGGGTCCACGCCGCGCAGCCTTGCCTGTTCCTGCAAATTGACCTGTGCCCAGGGGTTGGAGCGGATGAGCCACAAGACGCTGCCTTCAACCTGCTTTAGCAGCCGCATCCAGATGTCGAACTCGCGCGGCCCGATCTTCCAGTTCTGGTTGAAACAGCAGAAGACGAAACCATCCCTGGGAAGTCCAAGTTCGGTACGGTCGGCCGGGCAGTACCCGATTGTGCGATGGTCGTCATTGGTCTGATAGCTGCCGGGAAGCCGGATGACCTGTTCGGCGTAATGAACTTCCGCCCCGGCCGGGACGACTACTTCGTCGGCGACGATATAGTCGAGGAAGTTCGCGCCGATCGTGCCGGGATAGCCCAGATAACCGATCTGCACAGGGGCCATGCGTCCGGCAAAGAGCGACAGCCGCGCGTCGCGCGTATGCCCCTTCAAATCCACGGCGATGTCGAGCGCGTCTGCACGAACGCGTTCGAGCACCTCGGCATCGCTCATTTCGCGGATGTCGGTAAAGGCGTCTAGATAGGTCAGCAGCGCCTGGCGGCGGCCTGATCCGTCATCCGCGCCAAAGCTGTAGGCCCGTATCTCGAACCGCTCACGATCATGTTCGCGAAGCAACCCCGACATCAGATGAAGCGTGGCGTGGTCGTGAAAGTCCGCCGAAAAATAACCGATCCGAATTTTGCCTCCCGGCTGGCGGTCGGGCGGCGCGAAGGCTGGACTGCGATTCGGCATGGCTGCCTGCGCAACGATCCGCGCGCGGGCGAAAAGCCGGGCAGGATCGTCTTCGAACGGCAGCGCTATGAAGGGCGGTATGGGATCATTGCCCTTTGCCGCCTGAATCGGAAGCGCGGAAAATTGGTCGCGCCGTGTCCAGTCGCATATATGCGCTTCAAGGTAGAGAAGCTGGGCGCTGACATGGTGATCGGAAGGCAGGATGTCGTGCGCGCGCGAAAATGCCTCGTGCGCTTCGTTCAAAGCCCCCGCGAGCGTCAAGCCATTGGCGAGATTGATGAAGGCCCGGCCATTTGCCGGATCGATGGATGCGGCCTGGCGGAACGAAGCTATCGCGCTTTCCGTCCTTCCTTCCGCTAATTGCGCCGACGCCAGATTGGTCCAGCCATCGAAATGATAGGGACGAAGGCGGGTAAGGCGCTCATAGCAATCCATGGCCTGCGCATATCGCCGGTTTTCGCGATGCAGATTGCCCAGATTATAATGGACATCCGCATAGTCCGGCTGGATCGCCAGCGCCGCCCCATATGCGTCTGCGGCGGAGTCCGGCCGGTCCTGTGCCGCATACAAATTGGCCAGATTATACCATGCTTGCGCATAGTCCGGGTTCAGCCGCGTCGCCTCCAGATAGCAGGCTTCGGCCTCCTGCAACTGACCCATCTGCCGCAGCGCGATTCCAAGATTGTTGTGATGGACCGGATCTGATGGATGGCTCTCGATCGCCTTGCGCAGAGCCGTTGAAGCAAGCGCCGGATTGTCGAGCCCAAGATAGGCGACCCCCAGCACCCCCTGAAGGGCGGACAATTGGGGGAAGGTGCGGGCGAGCTTTTCCGAACGGATCGCCATTTGCTCATAATCCGCATCGGCATGGAGCTTGCCGATCTCCGCCAGTTCGGCCTGGAGGAATGTTTGGGGATCTTGCTCTGGCTGGCGGAGCCGCGATAGCTCGTTGTGCGCCTTGCGATTGTTGGGGTGTCTGGCCAGCACCTCCTCCAGCAGGCGCCGCGCTTCGCCGCCGTCGCCCCGCTTTTCAGCACGCTTCGCTTTCAGGAATATCGCTTCTAAGCCGCCGGACATGGGCCCATCCATCATTCGATAATGTTGAGCCGGCCTAATATATGCCTCGATAAAATATGGTTAATATAAAGCCTGCGCCTCCATGAAGCGCCTGATGCATGAACCGGCAGACTGGCCCGCGTCCTTAGGGCGCCGGACGGTGCACATCTTCCAGGTGCTGCCGCAACAGATCCTTGCCATAGTCGTTCCCATTAGGAGTGCGTACGACCGTGTGGACGTGACATTTCGCAGGGGTCGCATTATTGAGCCAGACACCGGCATGATGATCGAATTCCAGCATAATCACCGGGCTTTGAATCCGATAATAGAAGGGCGTGTCATCGCCATAAGCGCCAACCCAGCTCCAATGCGTGCGGTCAAGGTGACGCTCGATCTGGGCAAGCTTCGCGCAGAGCGGTCCATCGGGCAGGTAAACCAGAAAGGTCCTTGCCAGGTCCATCAGCATGCTGCGCTGCGCGTGGTTGAAGGCCACAGCCGAAACGCCTTCGAACGGAACGACGCGGTTATCGCGAAAGGCCCCGCCAAGATGGAGTCCATCGCCGGGATGCCAGCGTCCTTCGGGCAGGTCGGTGCCCAGCATCGACGGAAAAATCTGCGCCTGATCGCGCAATTCCGGGCGTAGCGACTGCATCAGCGCCAGACCAATCTCTTCCTCTTCCCTGAACATGCGAAGCCCGGCATGCGGCCCGGTGTCGATGCGCGTCGGTTCGGCGCCCATGAAGGTCGGCGAAATCACCATCTGCCGGTCAATGATCATACAATTGAGCGCGAGGTGGTGACCGTAGAAATTCCACCCCCAAGGTGCGCTGAGCGATGGTTCGCCGAACAGCACGAAATTATAGCTATGCTCATTCATCAGCGCTGGCAGTTGGGTCAATTCGCCCAGAAAGGCATTGGCGATCATGCAACCGCGCGCCTTGGCGAATCCTGATGTGCTAAGGGAGGCACGGATCACGTCCAGCACCGCGTTCCGCACGGCCGTCCTGCATTCATCAGACGCAATCCATTGTCGTTCCAGAGGAACTCTGGGTTGCTCCAGCGGCGCCAGGCATCCGAGTCGATCGGATGACGCAACTTCGCTGCCTCATGGCCATTGACGGTTTGCAGCAACCGGCAGGCGGCCTCGAACATCTGTTCCGCCGGGGCGTCCTCATCGCCGAGTGCGAACAAATCCTGCTCGCACATTCCGTCACACGTCAACCCGTGAAACGGCTCAGCGGCCAAGGACTCCCAAGGATCGAGAAACAGGGCCTTCGCGCGCGGCTGCGCTTTCATCCTGAGCCCGAATTCAGCCGCCGTCAGGCCGCGCGCGCCTTCCAGCTTCGGGTGATCGAGAGCATAAAGGAGGCCGCGAAAGTCGTTAGACATTGTCATCATTCAGCCTGTTGCAACCCTGCCGCGAAGATCAAGCGCTACGCCCGCTCAAGCTTTTTCAAGCGCTTCGGCCTGGGCGAGCTTGTTCAGATGCCGCCGCAGCATCACGCTCGCCTTGTCGCTGGCGAAGCTCATCTCGCGAAAATCGTCCCGCCGGTCGGCCTGGACCAGTGAGGAGATGTGCTCAAGCGCTTCCTTGTCCTCAAGGAACGCAGCACCGATGCCGGAACGGAACATCTCGCCCAGTTCGTCATCGTCCGTCGCGAAATCGCGCGCGAAGAACCACCAGTAATGGGTCGTGTCCTGATGCTCGGGCGTGATGAAGTGAAGGATGCGGATGTGATAATCACGTGGCTCGACATCATCGCCGCCTACCGCCCGGATCGTGGTCGCACCATCGGCCGAGGCCGGCGAGCGATACCCCTCTTCGATCGTCCGGGTGATCAGCGGTTCGCGCAGACGCAGGGCGCGATTCCACAGCGGTGGCGCGGGAACGTCGCGATATAGCATATGCGAGAAGATACCGTCATCGCGCGTCTCTATTTCGATCGCCGCGCTGCTTTGATCCGGCACGCCGATACTGCTGCTATGAAGATGCTCGAAGTGCGACAGGTCGAGCAGATTCTCCTGCAACCCGACATAGTTCGCATCAATATGATAGTAACCGGAAACCACGGCCCAGCCCGGCTCCGTGAAGGAATGATGCTTGGGGATAAGGGCGGGATCAGCCGCATCGGGTTCCCCCATCCACACCCACACCAGCGGCGCGCGTTCGACAACCGGATAAACGCGCGTACGCAAATTGCCCGGAGTCTTGGCGATCGGCGGGAACAGGGTGCAACGGCCATCGGGCGCGAACGTCATGCCGTGATAGCCGCAAGCGACCTGATCACCGACGCGCTTCCCCTTCGAAAGCGGGAAGGAGCGATGCGGACAGCGATTGTCCATCGCCACCGGCGCACCGGCTTCCGTGCGATACAGCAGGATGTTTTGGCCGAGGATCCAGCGGTCCATCAGCCCGCCATCCAGCTCGTCGCTCAGCCCGGCGACATACCAGGCATTGCGAATGAGCGGTGTCGCGTGGTCGGCGAGATCTGATCTGATCGTGCTCAATGTTCCTTCTCCTGCAAGCTTGGTATCGCGACCACCGTCCCTATCTGCACCGTGATAGTTTTTCTAGAAAAATATTATTTTTATTGCGGCCGGAGCATGGTAGGCCGCACCTGTTCAGCCAATGTCCGCGCGGCCGCCCCGTGCCTGATTGGATATGGCCTGATTGGATGTGGGAGGTGAAACCGTGGGCTTTGTACGGAACAACTGGTATGCCGTGGCGCGAGTAGACGAAGTCGAGCCGGAACATCTGCTGGCGCGGCGCGTGCTGGATGAGCCGCTTGTCCTGTTTCGCGAGAACGATAGCACGATCGCCATTCTTGAGGACACCTGCCCGCACCGCTTCGCTCCGCTGAGCCTTGGCAGGCTTCGCGACGGCGCGGTCGAATGCGGCTACCACGGTTTGCGTTTTTCCGGCACGGGCAGCTGCGTCTTCAATCCGCGCGCCGACGGTTCGATCCAGCCGGGATTGGCGGTCCGCGCTTATCCCAGCGTGGAATTGCACGGACTGATCTTCGTGTGGATGGGTGATCCCGCAAACGCGGACCCTTCGAAGTTGCCCGATCTCAGCTTTCTGGACGGCGCGAGCTCAAACGACGTGCTGACAGGTTATCTGCGGACCGAGGCGAATTACGAACTCATCATCGACAATTTGCTCGACGCCAGTCATGCGGATTTTCTCCACCCCGGGCTGCTTTCGACCGGTGGCGCCTATGGACGGCATGTGCCGAAAGTCGATTATGCAGGCGATGAGGTGTGCGAGACGTTCATGCTCGAAAATCTGCCCACCCAGCCAGCCGTCACGCCCTATCTGAGCGAGCCTGGCAAACCGGCGCATCAGAAGATGGTGTTCCGCTGGGTCGGCCCGTCCTTCGTCTATATTTCCGGTGACATCTGGCAGGATAGCGATCCCAGCCGCGTGCTGATTTCAAGATCGCTCCATGCGCTGACCCCGGAAAGCAACGGAGCGACGCACTACTGGTTCAAAATACGCCGCAATTACGACCTGGAGCGGCCCGTGCCCAATCGCGAAGCGGGGGTGCTCTATGCATTCGGCCAGGAGGACAAGCCGATGCTGGAGGCAGTGGCGAAACGGATGGGCGGCAAGAACTTTTGGGATCTGCGCCCCGCCGTCCTTCAAGGCGACAATGCGCAAGTCATCGCGCGGCGGCATCTGCGCAAGATGGTCAATGCCGAGCAGCCCCAAAGTTGACGATGGGCATGAGGGCCGCCTGTTAGGATAATGCCGTCCCAACAGGCACCTCCCTGGCGAAGGCAGCTACGGATCGGGCCTAAGGCGATGGCCCAGGCATCATGAATAGAAATCATGATAGTCTGCTATTTGCGGATCACGGCCGTTCATGATGGCCAGCCCTTCTCCGAGCATGGCCGCAGGCCCAACCCTTGAACCGATGGGCACATAAGCGCAGCTGCCCGCGCGATCCGATCTCGATCCCGAACCCTTATTAGAATGGCTGTGACGGCTTGCCGTCTGCCGCATCCGCGTCACTGCCGCGCTTCATCGCCGCACGGACTCGCTCAGCCGTGCGTTCAATATGCTTTTGGATTAAATCGAGCGCGAGTTCCTCGTTCCGCGCCAACACCGCACGCACCATGCGGCTGTGATCGTCATCCGCGCCCCGCGCGTCGCGACGGCCGCCGCCTCCCGCTTCGGAGCTGAGCAGGCGGTAGCGCTCACTCTGATCATAAAGCACGTTGTGGAGCCGCAGCAGCCATTCCGACCGGCAAGCGGAAATCAGCGCGGCATGGAATTCACGGTGCCGCCGTGTCCATTCGATCGATTCTGGAGCGGTCGCGTCGCCAACCTTGCGAGCAGTGCGCATCAGCCGATGATGCGCGGCAAGCACCTCGCTCTCCCATTCGTCGTCACCGCGCTCCATCGCTTCCCGGAGCGCTTCCCGCTCGACGAAGATGCGTACACGGGTCACGTCGTTAAGTTCTTTGAGCGTGACCTCCGCTGCGCGGAAACCACGTTGGTCGGCAAACGATACCAAGCCTTCGGGAACGAGCCGCGAAAGCGCCTCGCGCACGGCTCCCGGCGTGACGGAATATCGCTGCGACAGTTCGGGGATCTTGAGGCGCGCGCCCGGCGCGATCCGGCCCGACATCAGGTCGGCCCGCAGCTGCTGGAGCAACGCCGCGTTCAGGCTCATCTTGCCATTGCGCAAGCGATCCAGCGGGCGAAGCGGGGGGGATTCGGAACCTTCGGTTTTCTTGACTGCTACCGGCCCCATCTATTCACCCATCTGCGTCGGCCTTCCAAAACCCTGGCCGGAACGCCAGCATTGGTACTGGGGCATCCATGAATGTCAAACTTCTATTTTAGGGAAGAACTCATATTTCCTTGTGCGATGCCGTTTGAGCTGGAGTGATGCATGGGCAGCCGCAATGCGTAGCCAATCCGATATGCAGTGCTGGCTCCGGGGTCAGGGCTTGCTTGCCGATCAGCCCCACAAAACAGATTGACCGCCTTACCGTACGATCGTACTATGAAGTGGGTCGCGACAGCCCTTATTACCCGCGCGTCCTCATGCCTGAATGTCTATAATCTGGATGATCTGGAGAGAGGAAATGTTTGCTTCGAACTGCTGGTACGTGGCCGCCACTTCCGGCGAGGTCTCTGGAGAAGCGCCTCACGCTTGCGAACTGGCGGGACTTCACCTCGTCCTCTATCGCAAGCTGGATGGGCAGCCGGTCGCGATGGACAATCAGTGCGCGCATCGATTGGCTCCTCTTTCACTCGGAAGAATCGAGGGCAACAATCTTCGTTGCATGTATCACGGCATCTGTTTTGACGAGCGCGGTGATTGCATCGACGCTCCTGGATTAAGGGCACCACCGAAATCTCTAAGGCAAAAAAGCTATCCGGCCGTCGAACAAAATGGATGGATATGGCATGGGGAAGCCGAACTGGCCGACATTGGCCTTTTGCCCAGTACGGCGGCGCTTGATCCAGAGCATTGGCATGTCCGGTATGGCGACCTTCATCTTGCCACGGATTATCAGCTCGTGAACGATAATCTGTGTGATCTTTCCCATTCAGCTTATGTCCACAGGGCCACGTTCGGTCAGTTCGGCGAAGACCAATGGGTCGTCAATCCCGTCAAGACCACGCCGATCGATCGGGGTGTGCGGGTCGAGCGATGGATAGTTGACGCTTTGCCACCCTCTTATCTGCATCAACGGGTCGATTCCTGGGTTGCGTATGACTATGTATTGCCCGGTGTGTTCCTGATGAAGGTGCTGTTCTTCGAAGTCGGCACCGCCGCCGAAGCGGAGTATCAGGAGCCGAAAGCCGGTGCGCAATGCCTGCATGTAACGGCGAGCACCCAGGCCGTAACCCCGCTCAGCGCAGATCGCTCGCGCTATTTCTTCGCCTCCTCGATCGCCAGGTCGGAGCCTGAGGAGTGGGTGGAGGGCTTCCACCAACTCACGCAAATGGCCTTTGCCGAAGACAAGGCGATGCTCGAAGCACAGCAGAAGATGATCTCACAGCTTGAGGACCCTAAACTTGCTGCAACAAAGAATGACGAAGCAGCCGTTCGCTTTCGCCGTCTGATCGAGCAAAGCGCATCCGCAGTTCAACCGGCTCCTCCGAGACATGGAAATCAAGACATCTTTATCGGTTAAGCGGCAACATCGCTCGTTGACTGAGCAAAAGAGGCGCCTGGAAAGTCGTTTAGATAGCCGGGCGGTGCTTCGCCGTGGATGGCGGGTGCATCGATAGAGTTACCAGTCTTAGTTTCCCACTCCTGACCTTTGCGGTTTGAGGTTGGTGCCAACATTAACCGCAATTTCACGCTGCGGCCGGCCGCATCGAAAAACGAACAGGTTCAAGCTTGTTCGGCGCATGGGGATCGGGCTGGTAAACCGACAAGCCCGGATCTCCCATCGCTATTTCACCGCGCCCAAGAGCAGACAGCATGCTCGTCATCGCCTCATGTCCAGCACGCCAGCGCGCCTCGGCGGATTGGCTGGAGAAGTCGAATGCCTTGCCTGCAACCTCCTTCGCCTGATCCGCATAAGCGAGGCGCAGCACCGTGACCGAAGCCGCTTGCTCGCCCCCGGCATCGAAGAGAGCCTGCCAGGCGGCCAACGCGCGGCGGCTTTGCGTTGCGAACATGAGGTCCTGGCTCCGCTTCGCGCTGTCGCCCAGCGTATGCGGACGGTCTCCAGATAACGGCAGCAGATCTACGGCGATGCAGAGCAGCGGGCGCGTCCGCTTTTCGGACAGGATGATGTCGAGAGGCAGGTTGACTGAAATGCCCGCGTCTCCCAGCAGCCTCTCGCCGATGGCGACTGGCGGGAACATCGGAATAAGCGCGGCGCTCGCACGAATTTCGTCACAGCCGATCCGATGGCTATTCGTGTCGAAGGCGACATCCTCGCCGCTTTGAATATCCGCGGCCGCAATCGACAAGCGTGGAGAGCCTTCATTCAGCCTGTCAAAATCGACAAGGCGCTGTAGCGTGTGGGCTAACGGCCGCAGGTCATAGAGGCTTGCAGGCTCGTCATTGCCCAGCGGGTTCCACCAGGGGCCGTAAATATGGCGCGGCACGAAAAGCCCCGGATGCCCCGCCGCCAGCGTGAGTGCGGTCGCCCAGCTACGCCTCACTGTCTCGACCATTGCGGGCAGATCGAACGGCTCGGCGCCGCCGGGGCAGTTCCACAGTTCGCGGAGCCGGCCGACCCGGTCGGCAGCCTTGTTGCCGCAAATCACCGCGCCGTTCACCGCGCCCGCTGATGCGCCAGCAATCCACGAAGGCTCAAGCCCCTGATCATGCAGCGCCTCATAGGCGCCAGCCTGATATGCGCCTAGTGCGTTGCCGCCGCTGAGGACCAGCGCAACGTCGTAGGGCTGACCGTTCAAAGCGAGCCGCCCGGAACTAAAGCTGGGCGATGATGAAAAATGATGGGCACCACATAATCTCCTGCGTTGTAGCATCCCAACCGCTCGCAGGGGGCGTCGTTCCACGGCGCGATGCTGCTCGTGCCCCCTTTTCGGTGCGGCGGCCTGGCCTTCCTACACCATGCCTGGTGGAACTGCCGGAAGTTCCAGGAGCGCACATGCTACTCCGTTGCTTATACTGCGGGGGTCATCGCCCTCCTGCTCAGCCGCGCGCCCCATCTGTCCGGCCCCCAGGCCGCCTTGATGTGGGCAAGGCAATGCGCGCCGTACAGGAAGTGGAGGGTTGAGAAGGACTGCCTTGCCAGCGGCTTGCGAGTCAGGCCGCCCGGCCAGCCTTGCTTGCAATGCCGTGGCCGAGAAGGATGAGGACGGCGCCAGAGGCAAGGAACAGCCAATCCCACATGGACGGGCCAAGCGCTTCGACCACATGATGCAGGCTGAGCAGATGATGATCGATCAGCCCCTCGACCAGGTTGAACCATCCCCATCCTGCCAGCATGTAGCCGATCAGCCGCCACCCGGAAGTCATCGCGCCCCGCCTGCCCTTGAGCGCGCGCCACAGCAGGGCCACGCCAGCCAAGGTGGCAACCCACATCAGCGCATGAAAAAGGCCATCAGCGAGCATGTTGACCTTCATGTTCGACATGCTGTCCATGGGAATGATGGCCGACAACATGGCATGTGTCTGGAAGATCTGGTGCAGGACTATTCCGTCGAAAAATCCCCCAAGGCCAATGCCGAGCATGATACCGGGAGGAGCAAGGGACGGCAGGTCAGTCATTCCGTCAGTCCTCCGCGTACACTCCGCTCTCCTATCGCCGCACAACTGTCATGCCTCCGTCAGGGAGGTCGCCATGCGTGTGCCGGCTGGTGGTCCGGTCCGCGTGAGGCTGATGCCTTGATTACGGCGCTGCATGGCTTCCAGCTCAATCTCGTCATGGGAGCAGAAGATGGTCACCTCACCGCTCGTATCGCGCTTCAATTCCCGCAGGCGCTGCTGATTTGCGAAGCGCAGGTCCCGGTCCACTTCCATCAACGTCTGGTAAAAGCGCAGGCCGGGCGTGCAGCGCCGCCGGTCTCCATCCAGCTCGCGACGATAAAAATAGGCGTCCCCGGCATTCAGAACCCAGCCGTCGTCCGACCGGATAGCGACCCCCGCATGACCCCATGTATGACCCGGCAGTGGAACCATCAGGATTTCAGGGGGAAGGCCGTCCAGTTGCCGCACGCGCTCAAGGCCGAACCAGCGTTCGCCGCTCCCCGCATAGGTGCGCCAGTCCCGCACCTTTTCCCACTGCGCTGGCCGGTATCGCCGCCGGGCAATGAAGCCCTGCCGCTTGCGTTCGGCGGCGTCGCGCTCGACCTCCATCACATGGACGCGCGCGTTCGGAAAGTCGTCCAAGCCGCCCGCATGATCGAAGTCGAGATGCGTCAGGACGATATGGCGCACGTCGGACGGCGAATAGCCCATCGCCCTGATCTGGTGCAGCGCCGTCTCTTCCGCCCTGAACCGGATATTCAGCAGCGCATGAAAGAAGCGGCTCAGGCGCGGATGGGGGTGGCTAACATCTTCGCTGCCATAGCCCGTGTCGATCAGCACCAGCCCCTCATTGGTTTCGACCAGTTGTGCCGCGCAGGGGATGATGCCGAACAAGCTCTTGCTGAAGCCATCGAACAGCGGACCGCCGAGCGGGCAATCCGTACCACATTTCAGATAATGGACGCGCATGCCCCGCTAACGGCTCATGGCTGCGGGCGTTTCGGCCGGAACGGCAAAAAGCGCATCAGCAATAACGCAGGTGAAGGGCCGCCGCTGAATATTAAAGCGGGCGCGTTGCATAGGCGCGCTTTCGTACATCATTGATGCGGCGCTTCCGATAAGGATAGTCGGGCTTCACACAGAAATCATCCTATAAATGTCATGCCATGCGATTCATCAACACAAAACTCCCAGAATATTGTACTTCTTCCCTTATAGCGCCAATATTTATTATATTATACGTTCTACTATAAACATGAGTTACAATGTATATTTATAAAATTGGCATTATATCAAGTATATCATAGATTTAAATTTTCCTGTTATTATTTCTAACCTATGTTCTATTGGAACATCTTCCAGGATGATGAGTTTACACCAGCCCGACACGTTCTACAGGACGTGCAATAGCTGGAGTCACCATGAAGGAGTTTGAACAGCCCCAGGCAGCGCCGCTTTGCGACGCCGTCCATATTCGGGCGCTGACAATTTTGGAACGCAGCATCTATCGCGGGCCCCATCTCTTCAGCAACCGGCCCATGATCAGGATACAGGTCGATCTCGGCACCTGGAGGAATGGCCGACCGACCGGCTGCCACTCTTTCCTGACCATCTGCTGACGCTACTGCCCGGCCTCGGCGCGCACGGGTGCAGTTACCAGACGCCCGGCGGCCTCGTCCGCCGCTTGCGGTCCGGGACATGGCTGGGTCATGTTATCGAGCATGTCGCGCTTGAGCTGCAATGCCTTGCGGGAAGCCAGGTTACGCGGGGGAAGACGCGTTCAGTGCGGGGGCGGCCTGGTGTTTACAACATCCTTTATGCCTATAAGGATGCCGAAACCGGATTGGCGGCGGGCGCCTTTGCAATTGCGCTGGTGCTTTCCCTGCTTCCAGAAGGTCTGCGCAGCATCGAAGGTGCGCGGCGCCTGGGGATGGAACTTCCTTCCGATCCGCAGAATATCAGCGCGATGGTGGAAACGCTCCGCGCGATCCTGCGCCGCAACAGCCTGGGTCCCACGACGGCCGCGCTGATGCAGGCGGCGGAACGCCGCGGCATCCCGGTCATGCGCCTTAATGACCAGAGCCTGATCCAGCTTGGCCTGGGCAGCCGTCAGAAGCGGATCAGGGCCAGCATCACCGCTGATACCTCGCAGATCGCGGTGGACATTGCGGGCGACAAGGATCTCACCAAAAGGCTGCTCGATGAAGCGGGCCTGCCCGTTCCGCGCGGCGCGGTGTACCGTCAGGCCGATGAAGCGCTGGCCGAAACGAGACGCCTCGGCTGGCCGCTCGTGGTCAAGCCGCTCGACGGCAATCACGGCCGGGGCGTGACTACCGGCGTCCGTGATGAAGGCACGCTCCGCGCTGCTTTCGATCATGCCCTGCGGCACGGGCGGCGCGTCATTGTCGAACAGCAGTTGCCGGGTCATGACCATCGCATCCTCGTGATCGGCGGAAAGGTCGCCGCCGTTGCCGAGCGCCTGCCCGCGCATGTCATGGGTGATGGCCGCCGCACCATTGCCGAACTGATCGATCTCGTGAACCAGGACCCCCGCCGGGGCATGGGGCATGAAAATATGCTCACCCGCATTGTGCCCGACGCTGCGATGACGGCGCTGCTTGCCCGTAGCGGCCACGATCTTGGCACGATTCCAGCGCCTGGGCAGATTGTGCAACTGCGCGACACCGCCAATCTTTCCACCGGAGGCACGGCCGTCGACCGGACCGATGACATCCACCCCTGCAATCGCCTCATCGCGGAGCAGGCCGCCGCAACGATCGGGCTTGATGTCTGCGGCATCGACTTCCTGTCGCCCGACATTTCGCGGCCGGTCAGCGAAACCGGTGGCGGCATTGTCGAGGTGAATGCAGCGCCCGGCTTTCGCATGCATCTCGACCCCTCTTCTGGACAGCCCCGCGATGTCGCGGCGCCGGTTATCGACGCGCTCTTTCCGCGCGGCCGCAGCAGCCGTATCCCGATCTTCGCCATCACTGGCACCAACGGCAAATCCACAACCGTTCGGATGGTTGAGCGCATCCTCACGCATCATGGCCTTAATGTCGGCATGACGACGACGTCAGGCATCTATGTCGGCGGTCAGCTTTTGAAGGCGGTCGATGCCAGCGGCCCGCGCAGCGCCCGGTCCGTGCTGCGTAATCCAACCGTCGATGCCGCCGTGCTGGAAACCGCCCGCGGCGGCATATTGCGCGAGGGTCTTGGCTTTGACGGCGCGGATGTAGGGTCCGTGCTCAACGTCACCCCTGATCATCTTGGCCTCAAGGGCATCGACACGCTCGAAGATCTGGCGAACGTCAAGGCGGTGGTCGTGGAAAGCGTATCCCGGCGAGGCTATTCCGTTCTCAATGCGGACGATCCCATGTGCGTGCGCATTGCCCGGCACGCCCGCGGCACCATCGTCTGGTTCTCCCTCAACGGCGGCAGCCGCATACCAGAGCTGCTGCGCAGGCATATCGAGTCCGGGGGCACCGCGCTCGTCCGGGAAGACGGCGCCGATGGCGGCATGCTTGTCATCCACCGCTCGGGCGAACGGAAAGAGTTGATGCCCGCCGCCGCGATCCCCGCGACGCTGGACGGGATAGCGGACTTCAACATCGCCAACGCGCTCGCCGCTGCTGCCATATGCTTCGTTCATGGGATTCCGGCTGACACCATCCGCCAGAGCCTCGTTCAATTCACCAATTCCTTCGCGGATTCGCCGGGCCGCCTCAACATCCGCGACGCTCATGACCGCCGCTTCATCGTCGATTACGCCCACAATCCTGCTGGTTTGGCCGCGCTCGGGCAGGTCGTAGACGCCCTGCGCAGCCGTCACCGCCGTGTCATCGGCATGGTCAGCATTCCGGGCGACCGGCGCGACAGCGACATCATCGAAATGGGCAGCATCGCAGCTGGCATCTTCGACGAAATCATCTTCCGCGAAGCACCGGACGGACGGGGCCGTCCGCCTGGAGAAACCAACGGCCTTATGTCCGAAGGAGCCCTGAGCGCCGGGACGCCAGCCGATCGCATTCACCGTATCGTCGATGAGCTCGAAGCCGTGCAGGCGACGCTCGACCGGGGTGAGGCAGGCGATCTCCTCGTCATCCTCCCGACCTCCGTCGAACAGGTGTGGCAGCAGGTGCTGGACTGGACACCGGGGGACGCGCCGACAGAATCGACGCGGACGGTCACCCATGCCTGAAGCGGACTGGGCCATCATCGTCCATGGCGGCGCCAAGACCATCAAGGCCGCTCTCCACCAACGCAATCGCGATGGCTGCCTCGCCGCCGCGGAGGCCGGAGCAGCCCTCCTGCGCGCTGGAGGCAGCGCGCTTGCAGCCGCACAGGCGGCCATATGTGTGCTGGAAGACGATCCTCTGTTCAACGCCGGTTTCGGCTCCGTCCTCAACGCCGATGGCGAGGTGGAAATGGATGCGGCGATCATGAACGGCGCCGACCTCGGCGTTGGTGCGGTCGCAGGTGTCAGGCGTATCCGCAATCCTGTCATCCTGGCGGCGGCGGTGCTTCCTGCAAAGCCCGTCCTTCTGGCAGGAGAAGGCGCAGAACGCTTCGCCATGGCGAATGGAATTGCCCTTTGCGACTCCCGCGACATGATAGCCGCTGAACGATTGGCCTCGGAATATGCGAAGGCTCATGACACTGTCGGCTGTGTGGCTCTCGACATCCATGGCCACATCGCAGCTGCGACATCGACCGGCGGGCTTCCGGGCAAGCATCCTGGACGGATCGGCGACTCCCCGATACCGGGCAGCGGCCTCTACGCTGACGACAGGCTGGGCGGCGTCGCCTTTTCCGGCGATGGGGAAAGCATATTGCGGACCATGCTTGCTGCCCAAGTGATGCAGGCCCTGACCGCCTCTCCGGCGGACATCGCGGTTCAGGCGGCAATCACCCAGCTCCAGCGTGTCGGCGGCGAAGCTGGCGCGATCGTCATGGACGCGGCCGGGCGCTTCGGCATCGCGCATAACAGCGAGCATTTTGCCCTTGCGCTTCACCGCAGCGGCTGGAGCGAAGGCAAGGGCGCCATCCATCGCAACGAGTTGGAGATGTGCCTCAATGAATGACAGCGCGGGACCACTTATCATCATCGGCGGCCGGGAGGATAAGGAAGGCGAAAAGCTGATCCTGCGGCAGGTTGCCGAGCGCCTCAAAAATGGCAAGCTCGTCATCGCCACTGTCGCCAGTCACCAGCCGGACGGCTATTTCGAAGCCTATGAAAAGGCATTTGGCGCGCTTGGCCTGACCAATCTTTCGAACTCTACGTACATGAACGGGGCGAGACGTTGGAAGCGAAGGCCGCCGACATATTGGATGACGCTGCCGGGATCTTCTTCACTGGCGGCGATCAGTTGCGCATATCGAGCCAGATCGGGGACACGCCGATCGAGAAGATGGTCCGCCGCATACACTTGCGTGGCGGGGTCGTGGCAGGCACATCGGCAGGCGCATCGGTCATGAGCGAGACCATGCTTGTAAGGGGCGCAAGCCAGGAATCGCACCGCATCGGCGATCTCCACATGGCTCCAGGGCTTGGCCTGATCCGGGACGTCATTATCGACCAGCACTTCGCCGAACGCGGCCGCATCGGCCGCTTGCTGGGCGCGGTTGCCCAGAACCCGCGAGTCCTGGGAATAGGAATCGACGAAGACACGGCCATCATATTGGAGGGCGAAAGCTTTCGCGTCCACGGCTCCGGCGCGGTCTATATAGTGGACGGCGCTGGCATCACCCACTCCAACATCGCCGAAGCGAGCCCGGAACGTACACTGTCGATCCATGACGTGCGATTGCACGGTCTTAGTGCGGGGGACGGATATGACCTGAAACAGCGAACTCCCCTTGTAGCTGAGGAAACGTTCTAACGGTCCAACGAGGAAGCAGCTTGGAATTGACGTCCACAGGCAGTCTTTCTCTGCCGTTCGGGGACGCATTTTCGACCTCCAGGTCTGGAACGGCAGCTATCCGATCTACGCACCTCGAAGCCGGCCGGATCCCGATCGACCGGGCAGCAGTGAGCCACTTGGGAAAGATGCCTTTCCCCCGCAGATGAAGCTGCGGGCGGAATCCAACCGAACCACGCCCTTCATCAGTGTGGCTGCTGATGCCAGGAATCGACGATTACCGCCTTCTGCTGAAACGGCGAACACCAGCGGAGGGCGAGCTACTGCGTGCCCTTACTTCGGTCTCTAGCGGGGAATCGGCGGGCCCATTTTGGGACTGAAATGGCGGAGAGGGAGGGATTCGAACCCTCGGTACCGTTGCCGGCACGCCGCATTTCGAGTGCGGTGCATTCGACCACTCTGCCACCTCTCCGCAGAAAGGCCAGCGCTTGCCAGCCCGGTCGAGCGGCGGCCATTAGCGAATGATGATCCGCTTGCCAAGCGGCGCGGACCGTATTTTTCTTGTAACAGAGCGGCAGCGCCTTAAATTACGGGTATGACCAACCTGAACCCCCTTTTCGGAGCCGACGTAATCGCCCCGCCCATCGTCCATGCGCGTTTCAGCATCGGCGATATCGTCAAGCACCGGCATTTCGGCTTTCGCGGCGTCGTTTTCGACATCGATCCCGTGTTCGCCAATAGCGAGGAATGGTATCAGGCGATTCCCGAAGAATCCCGTCCGGACAAGCATCAGCCCTTCTATCACCTGCTCGCCGAAAATGGCGAAACCAGCTATGTCGCTTATGTGAGCCAGCAGAATCTGGTTGCCGACGACAGTGACGAGCCGGTCGACCATCCCGCGATCGGGGGCATGTTCGGCACCTACGCCAATGGCAAATATCAGTTGCGGCCGCTGCATCGTCACTAAGAACCGCCGGACGCGCGCTGCGCACGCATATCGCCTTGCGGCGGCTGTGCCGCTGCTCGTCCTCGCCGGGGTGGCGCAAGGGGAGGCGAAGCCGCCCGCACCGGCAGAAGAACCGCGCGTCAACGCTGACCCAGCCTTTCCCTTTTCCAATGAGATCGAGGCTTTCGCCAAAGCCGATGAGGCAGGGCCTGCCCTTCGTGACGCAATTCTGTTCCTCGGCAGTTCCAGCATCCGCTTGTGGGACATAGGCGCAAGCTTTCCCAGGCGCAGCATCATCAATCGCGGCTTTGGCGGCGCGACGACGGCGGATGTCCTGCGCCACTATCCGCGCCTCCTTCCCCGCGCGAAGCCACGCGCGGTCCTCGTCTATGTCGGAGAGAATGACCTTGCGGGAGGCGCGAGCCCGGCCGCGGTCGCGCGTGACGTGCTGAGCCTGCTCAAGCGGCTGCGGACCGACTATCCTGCGGCGCGGATCGCCTATTTGTCGCTCAAGCCGAGCCCGATCCGCTGGACGCTCTGGCCCAAGATGGCGGCTGTCAACATGACGGTCGCGGCGCGCAGCCGCGTTGCTGGCTTCGATTATCTGAACGTTGCCGGCAGCCTGCTTGCGAGCGATGGCCTGCCGGACGCGTCGCTGTTCCGAAAAGACGGGCTTCACATGAATGCGCGCGGATATCAACGCTGGACCGGGTTGGTGCAGGCATGGCTTGGGGCGGTCTTTCCACAGCAGCTCATAAAGGAAGAACCGCAGAAAGCGCCAGCCAGCGCACTTTCATCACTTTCCGATTGATCCACGGACAAGCAATATTATTACCGTTCACCAAAGCAGGGCTGGACGAAGAGGGAATGATCCGTGACGATTGATGCGACCAAGGCCGCGCCCATGGCGGAACTCACCCTGCGAGGCGTCATCCTCGGCGCGATCATCACCTTGCTGTTTACCGCGGCGAACGTCTATCTGGGCCTCAAGATCGGCCTGACCTTCGCTACCTCGATCCCGGCGGCGGTCATATCCATGGCGGTGCTGCGCCTGTTCGCGACGGGCACGATCCTGGAAAACAACATCGTCCAGACGATCGCGTCGGCGGCGGGCACATTGTCGGCGATCATCTTCGTGCTGCCCGGACTCGTGATCATCGGCTGGTGGCAAGGTTTCCCCTATTGGCTGTCGGTCTTCACCATCGCGCTGGGCGGCATATTGGGCGTCATGTATTCGGTGCCGCTGCGCCGGGCGCTCGTGACCGGATCGGACCTGCCCTATCCCGAAGGAGTGGCGGCCGCCGAGGTGCTGAAAGTCGGCGCGGGATCGCGCCAGGGGCTTGAGGAGAACAAGCGCGGGCTGGCGGCCATCGTCATGAGCGCGCTCGCCGCCGCAGTCTTTTCCGTCGCCGCCAAGATGAAGCTGATCGCGGAGGAAGCCGCAACCTTCCTCAAATTGGGCGCGGGCGCGACATCGCTGTCGACCAGCTTTTCGATGGCGCTGATCGGCGTCGGTCATCTCGTCGGCCTGTCGGTCGGCATCGCGATGTTCGTCGGCCTGCTGATCAGCTGGTTGGGGCTGGTGCCGTGGCTGACCTCGCCTTTGCCTGCCGGAGCCGATCTTGCCGAAGTGGTCGGAACCACCTTCCGCACCAAGGCGCGGTTCATCGGAGCGGGCACCATCGGCGTGGCGGCGATCTGGACGCTGCTCAAGATACTGGGCCCGATCATCAGCGGCATCCGGTCAGCCATGGCTGCGGCGAAGGTACGCAAGGCCGGGGATGCAGGGCTGCTGGAACTGACCGAGCGCGACCTGCCGATCGGCATCGTCGGCGGCACGATCGTAGCGTCACTGGCGCCGATCGCGGTGCTGCTCTGGTACTTCGCGCAAGGAGGACCGATCGCGCTCAACCCCGTTCCCATCCTGATCCTGACCCTTGCCTATATCCTGGTCGCGGGGATCGTGATCGCGTCGGTCTGCGGCTATATGGCCGGGCTGATCGGCGCGTCCAACAGCCCGATTTCGGGCGTCGGCATCCTGGCCGTGCTGGGCGCGTCCCTGATCCTGGCGGCGATCTATGGCTCGGGCGGCGACCCGGCGCAAACCCAGGCGCTGATCGCCTATGCCCTGTTCGTGACGGCCATCGTCTTTGGCATCGCCACCATCTCCAACGACAATCTTCAGGACCTGAAGACCGGTCAGCTCGTCGGCGCGACGCCTTGGAAGCAGCAGGTGGCGCTGGTGCTGGGCGTGATCTTCGGCGCGCTCGTGATCCCACCAGTGCTTGACCTGCTCAACAGCGCCTTCGGCTTCGCAGGCGCATCAGGGGCGAAGGCCACCGCCCTTCCCGCGCCTCAGGCGGCGCTCATTTCCGCGCTGGCCAAGGGGGTGCTGGGCGGCGATCTCGACTGGAATTTGATCGGCACGGGCGCGGTGATCGGCGCCGTCGTCGTGCTGGCAGACGAACTGCTCGGCCGCGCAGGCAAGATGCGCCTGCCGCCGCTGGCCGTGGGTATGGGCATCTACCTGCCGATGTCGCTGACGCTGCTGATCCCGATCGGCGCTGCGATCGGCCATGTCTATAATCGCTGGGCGATGCGGCAGGCGGACCCGGATTTCGCCGAACGGATGGGCGTGTTGATGGCGACGGGCTTCATCGTCGGGGAAAGCCTGTTCGGCGTCGCGTTCGCGGGCATCGTCGCTGCGACGGACAGCGACGCGCCGCTGGCGCTGGTGACGGAAAATCCCTGGGCGGTGCCGTTGGCGCTGCTGATCTTCGCCGGGGTTGTGGGTGCGCTTTATGCCCGGCTCAAGCGGCAGGCGTCGCTGCCGCTTTGACGAACGTGCTCCTGCCGAAGCAGGAGCACCATAGTCCTATTTCCTGCCGAACCATGCCACCAATTCTGGCTTCAATCTTGCCCGCGTCTCGATCCGCGTCTTGATCGCGGAGATGGACCGGTCGACGACCTTGCGCGATTCGGACGTCAGATACTGCGTGGCATAGGCGTCGAGCTTCGTCACCATCGCCGGATCGGCCGATCTGCCGCCCAGCCGCGCGATCGCCTGGGACCGTGCGGACACGTCGATCATCGCCTCATATTGCTGACGATGGGCCAGCACATAATCGACCGCCAGCATCGGATGTTCGCCCCCGACCTGTGAGATGATCGCCGCGCTGGTGGTCTTGCCCGGCTCGTCGGTAAGGGCAAGGTCGAGCGCCTTGTTCGCCAGGGCCTCATCCTTGGCCGCGCCGAGCAATGCGAAGAGGGTGCTCTTTTCCAGATCCGTCTTCGCGCCGTTCGCCATGGCGCGCAGCCGATCCCAGCTTGCCGCGTCGGCATTTTCCGCGATGATCCGCAGCCACACATTGCGCAGCGGACCGTCGAGCGCCGCCGGATTGTCTCCAAGCGCAGCAAAGCGCCGCCGCGCCTCGCCCACTACGGCCGCATCGCCCATGCTGCCGAGTGCTGACACGAGGGCGGAGCGCAGCACCGGAACCTGCGGCCCTTCCCCGGCCTTGGCGTCATAGCCGATACTGGCGAGCACCGGCGTCAGCTTCCCGGAAGCATAGGCCGCGACCTTCGCCTGAGCGGCCTTGTCGCTTTCCAGCATGGTGTAGGCGCTGGTGAGATAGTCCGGCACCTCCGCGAGCACCGCGGGGCTCGCCGTGGCAGGGACGGCATCGATCAGGTCAAGCGCCAGCCCCATGGGCTGATATCCCCCCAGCCCCAGTTGGAAATTGTCCGCGAGAAGGCCGGTTTGATCGATGCTGGCGAGGCGGGTGAAGCCTTTCGCCAAAGCGCGGACATTTTCCTGCGGATAGAGCGAGCGGTAATAGCCGGTCTGTCCCGCATTGATCACATAAGCGCCGCAGCCGGGCAGCGTCATCTGCCCCTGTCCTTTCAGGATCAGCCGCTGCTCTTGCCCGCCGATCGTCTGCGCCTTGACCGGCACGTTCCAGCTGAGCGGCGCCTTGCCCTTCTGGTCACGGCTGAATTCGCCCTGACTGAGTTGCAGCACGGTGTTGCCGCCCCGGCACTGGGCACTGTCCACCTTGACCAGCGGGATGCCGGGCTTTGTGGTGAAGTCATGGGCGATCGACACCAGCCCGGCGGCCCCCGCGCCCTCCACGGCTTTCCACAAATCGTCGGTCACCGTGTTGCCGTAGGCATGGGCCTTCATGTAGCTGCGAATGCCGCTGCGCCACACGTCTTCGCCTGCATAGCCTTCCAGCATGGTGATGACGGCTTCACCCTTTTCATAAGTGATATCGTCGAAGGCCTGGTTCACCTGATCCACGGTCTGGATCTTCTGCACGACGGGGTGCGTGGTCGCCAGCGCGTCCAGCGCCATGGCGCGTTCCCGCCCGCCGACGCGGGTCAGCAGCATTTCCCAGCGGGGTTGCAACTTGTCGGTTACCTTGGTCGCCATCCAGCTGGCGAAGCCTTCGTTCAGCCACAGATCGTCCCACCAGGCCATGGTGACCAGATCGCCGAACCATTGATGGGCCATTTCATGCGCCACGATCGAGTAAATGGTCCGCTTCGTCCCCTCCGACGTGAAGCGGGGATCGACCAGCAGCGCCCGTTCGAAAGTGAAGATAGCGCCCCAATTTTCCATGGCGGAGAAGAACTGGCTCTGCCCCGGCCCGGCGACATTATCCAGCTTGGGCAGCGGGAAAGGCACGCCGAAATAATCGTTGTACCAGGGCAGGATCGCCGCAGAAGCGTCGAGCGCCAGTTGCGCCTTGCCCGTATTGCCCTTGCCGGTGATCACGCCCACTTCGGTCGCGCCCGCCATCTTGGTCGCGCGTTCCAGCTCGCCCAGGCCGAAGAACAGCAGGTAGGATGACATTTTGGGGCTGGTGCCGAAGGTCACCTGCGTCTTGCCACCACCCAGATCCTTCGTCGTCCTGACCGGCATGTTGCTGACCGCCAGCTCGCCGGCCGGCACGATCGCCGTCAGGTCGAAGGTCGCCTTGTAGCTCGGCTCGTCGAAGCTGGGCACGAAGCGGCGGGCGTCGGGTGCTTCGAACTGGGTGAAGAGCGCCCGCTTCGCCTTGCCTTGGTTGTCGGTGTAATCGAGCGCGAACAGGCCGTTCGCCTGGGTGTTGATGACGCCCGCATAGCTGATGTCGAGCTTATAGCTGCCGGGCTGGACCGGCCTGCCGAAATCGAAACTTACCGTCTGCGCATCGGCATTGATCCGGGCGCTTCCCTTGATGGGCTTACCCTTCACAGGGGTAAGGCGGACATCGCCGATAGCGAGGTCGGCCGCGTTCAGCACCAGCGCGGGCATGGGCTGCGTGACCGTCAGGTCAATTGTCACCTTGCCGCCGAACTTCAAGTTGGGAGCGTCCGGCGTGACGGTGATGGCATAATGGCTGGGCGCGGCGCCACGCGGCAGCTGGGTCGTGATACCGGGCGCTGGCCCCGCAGGCGTTTGCGCGAGGGCGGGCTGGGCAAGGGCGAGTGGCGCGGCCGCAAGCAACAGCGGAAGGATTTTGGCAAAGGACATCAGGTTCGCAACTCCGACACGTTGGAACAGCGCGGCCAGAACGGCGCAGCGCCAGGATAGTTGCGGGATCGAACCTTTCCCCACGCCGGTCAAGCGCAGTGGTTCGCCCACGATGTCGTTGGTCGAACCTTATTGTTCGTTTGTCAAACAGAGCTGCGCGGGAGCATCAGCCCCGCCCGCGATAGCCCGGCACATCCTGCGGCGGGAGCCACAGGCCCGCAGGCGGTTCGCCCGACTGCCAGAAGACATCGATGGGAATGCCTCCGCGTGGATACCAATAGCCGCCGATGCGCAGCCAGAGCGGCTGCATCTCGGCAAAGAGGCGCTCGCCGATGCCGACCGTGCAATCCTCATGAAAGGCGGCATGGTTGCGGAACGACCCCAGGAACAGCTTGAGCGACTTCGATTCGACGATCGTTGCGGCGGGCGCATAGTCGATCACCAGATGGGCGAAATCGGGCTGACCGGTGACGGGACACAGCGACGTGAATTCCGGCGCGGTGAAGCGCACCAGATAGGGCTTTCCGGGACGGGGATTGAGCACATAGTCCAGCACCGCCTCTTCAGGGGTTGTAGGTAGTGCGCTGGTCTGGCCAAGATGGATCGGTTTGGATAGGTTGGGCGTGTCAGTCATGTCCGGCCATCTACGCCATTGCACGCATAATGTCATCGTTTCGCCACCCTGCCCGGACGTTCATTTCCCGTTCATCGGCTGCATTGCCTTGGCTGCGCACCATGGCTTTGCGCTCCGCCTCGATCATCGCCCTGCCGCTGCTGATGGCGGCCCCTGCATTGGCCCAGCAGCAGGACAATGCCGCCAGCCCGGTTTTCAACCTGCCCCGTGCGGGACAGCCGCAGTCAGACCCCAGCCGGCAGGGCCCGGAACTCGACGTCTATCGCGGCGCGCCGGTTCAGCCCGCAC
>NZ_ATHO01000015.1 GCF_000445065.1 Sphingobium quisquiliarum P25
CAACCCGTCGCAGCAGCCGACGTCGCGCTGATCCGCCGATGACGGGTGAAGCTGACGCGGCTGCCGCCGCCATGGGTCCCATCGACATTCGCGGGATCATGGCGGCGCTGCCGCACCGTTATCCGATGCTGCTGGTCGACCGCGTGGTCTCGCTCGTGCGCAGCGAGTCGATCCATGCGGTCAAGGCCGTGTCGATCAACGAATCCTTCTTTCAGGGGCACTTCCCCGGCCGCCCGATCATGCCGGGCGTGCTGATCGTGGAGGCGATGGCGCAGGCGGCGGGCGTGCTGGCCGTTGAATCGCTCAACCTGCGCGGTTCGGGCAAGCTGGTCTATTTCATGAGCATCGAAGGGGCCAAGTTCCGCACGCCGGTAGAGCCGGGATGCCTGCTCGACCTGCATGTGGAGATCACCCAGAATCGCGGGCGCGTGTGCAAGTTCGCGGGCCGGGCTTTGGTGAATGGCAATGTGTGCGCCGAAACCAATTTCGTCGCCATGATCACCGATCCGCCAGCGGAGTGAAGCGGAAGGGGCGGCCTGCCGGTCGCCCCTTGCTTTCGCGCGCAAAGCCATGTAACCGCGCGCCTTCGCAATTTATCGCATCCATGGCCGGTCGGAAACCGGCCCATAGACGGAGCAGACCCATGAAGGCCGATACGCACCCCGATTATCATTTTATCACCGTCCAGATGACCGACGGGACGACTTTCCGCACCCGTTCGACCTGGGGCAAGGAAGGCGACACGATGGCGCTCGACATCGATCCCAAGTCGCATCCGGCGTGGACCGGCGGCCAGCGCCAGCTGGAGCAGGGCGGCCAGGTGGCGCGCTTCAACAAGCGTTTCGGCGGCCTGACGCTGAAGAAATAATCGCTTCGTCAGATGAGCGGATGAGGAGGGCGCCTTTCGGGGCGCCCTTTTTTGTTTTGGCGCTGATTGCTTAATTCTCCCTGTGCCGGAGGCGTGGGGAAGGGGGCCATGCCTGGCATGGTGGAGGGAAAATGGGCTGATATTGTGCCTTTTTCCCTCCACCACCGGCTGCGCCGACGGTCCCCCGCCCCATCATTCGATGGGCAGGATCAGGTGGGGCGTTGACGAGTCTGGCGCGGCTTCACGCCGCGGCGCGATCCTCGTTCAGGAATGCGGCGACATCATCCAGCGCTACATCCTTCGACAGGAAGGTCTGTCCGATCCCGCGCGCCAGCAGGAAGGGGAGGGTACCCGCAGCCATCTTCTTGTCATGAAGCATGTGCGCGACAAGCGCGGCGCCGTCCGCTTTTACGTGCGCGCTGGCGAGATTGTGGGGCAGGCCCACGGATTTCAGATGCGCCGTTACCCGCTCTGCGTCCGCTGCGGGGCATAGCCCCAGCCGGGCCGAATAGCGGAAGGCGAGCGCCATGCCCGCCGCAACGCCTTCGCCATGCAGGAGGAGGTCGGAAAAGCCGGTGTCCGCCTCCAGCGCATGGCCGAACGTGTGGCCAAGGTTCAGCAGCGCCCGGCGGCCGGAGGTTTCCCGCTCGTCATCGGCGACGATCGCGGCCTTGGCCTGGACGCTGCGTTCGATCGCATATGCGCGCGCGCCGCTGTCGCCGTCGAGCAGGCGATGGCCTTCGGCTTCGCACCAGGCGAAGAAATCGGGATCGTCGATCAGGCCATATTTCACCACTTCGGCATAGCCAGCGCGGGTTTCGCGGGGCGGCAGGCTGTCGAGCGTCGACGGGTCGATCAGCACGAGGCCTGGCTGATAGAAGCTGCCGATCAGATTCTTGCCTGCCTTGGCGTTGATCGCCGTCTTGCCGCCGACCGAACTGTCCACCTGCGCGAGCAGGGTCGTCGGAACCTGGATGAAGTGACAGCCGCGCTTCAGGATGGAGGCGGCAAAGCCCACCAGGTCGCCGATGACGCCGCCGCCCAGCGCGACGACATGATCGCCCCGCTCAATCTCCAGCGCGAGCAGCGCGTCGAGCAGCTGTTCCAGATGCCGCCAGCTCTTGGTCTGCTCACCGGCGGGCAGGATGATGGGTTCGAGCGCGATGCCCGCGCCGCGCAGGCTGGCTTCCAGCCGGGGCAGCTGCGCCCTGGCCACATTGGCGTCCGTCACGACCACCAGCCGGTCCTTGCGCGCATATTGCGCGAGATGCGCGGCGGCGCGGTCCAGCGCGCCTTCCTCTATGATGATGTCATAGCTGCGCGCATCGAGCGCGACGCGGACTAATGCCATGCGACGAGTTGCTCCATTATGCTGTCCACCGTCACTTCATGCGGCGCGGCGATGCTTTTGATGTGGATGGGGGCGAGCGCGTAGACGGGATTGCGCGTGGCGGCGAGCTGGGTCAGCACCACGCGCGGGTCCTTGCCTTTCAGCAGCGGGCGGCCGTCCCGCCGGGACACGCGATCCACCAATATGTCGATGTCCGCGTCCAGCCAGATGGCGGTGGCAAGGTCGAGGATCAGCTTGCGCGTGTCATCCTGCATGAAGGCGCCGCCGCCCGTGGCGATCACCTTGGGCTCGCCGTCCATCAGCCGGGCGATCACCCGCCGCTCGCCATCGCGGAAATAGGATTCGCCATAGCGTTCGAACATTTCCGTGATGGTCATGCCCGCCGCCTTTTCAATCTCTTCGTCGGCATCCACGAAAGCAAGGCCGAGCCGCGCGGCAAGGCGGCGGCCGACGGTCGATTTGCCCACGCCCATCATGCCGACGAGGACGATGGGACCACGCTTCGGATCGACAGGGGCGGATTTGCTGTTTCGCTGCATGCAGAGCGGGGCTATACATCCCCCCGTCACAGAGGCAAATCGCAACTTTCCTCATCTTCCGGCTTGGCCGCACAAGGACTCATGAGAAGCAACCGTTCCTTCAGCAACTTCGAAAGCAGCTCACGCCGCCGGGGCAAGCGCCTGCCGATCGTCCCCATCGTCCTGATCGCCTTGCTGATCGGATTTCTGGCGCTCCTCTGGTCGCGCGGCGGGGAACAGCCGCAGCAGCGCGTGGAAAAGGCGATCCCCGCCGAAAAGCTGGGCCAATAAGCGACATGCGCCGCCGCCGGGGGAATGCCAGATGGGCGCTGGGGACGCTCGCCATCGCGCTGGCGCTGCCGGTGGTTGCGCAGGACGCGCCCGAATCC
>NZ_ATHO01000016.1 GCF_000445065.1 Sphingobium quisquiliarum P25
AGGCGGCGGGCGAGCGGCGCGAAGGCGTCGGCGACGCGGGCGCGCATCCGCGCATAGGCGTTCAACCGCTCGGCCGGGTCGGCATGGTCGAACATCTCGCTTTCGGTGAGGGAAACCACGCCCCAGGGCGCGCTCACCCAATCGACGATATGCGGCACGCCCGAACAATTGGCGTCGACCAGCACCAGTTCGGTCGATCCGCCGCCAATGTCGAAGATCAGCGCCGGGCCGTCCCCCGGCTCCAGCAGCACATGGCATCCCATGACCGCCAGCCGCGCTTCCTCCTGCGCGCTGATGATGTCGAGCGCTATGCCGGTTTCCCGATAGACCCGCTGGATGAAATCCGCGCCGTTGGACGCCCGGCGGCAGGCTTCGGTCGCGACCGACCGGGCCAGCGTGACATGGCGGCGGCGCAGCTTGTCCGCGCATACCGCCAGCGCTGAAATGGCGCGCTCAATGGCTGAGTCGCTGATCCGGCCGGTAGCGGCCAGCCCCTCGCCCAGGCGGACGATCCGCGAAAAGGCATCGACGACTATGAACCCGTCCGACGACGGCTTGGCGATCAGCAGGCGGCAATTGTTCGTCCCAAGGTCGATCGCCGCATAAGAGCGCCTGCCGCGCGCCGGATGAGGCGAGAGGCCCCGCTGCTTCGACGGGGGAGTGATGGCCGCAGCCTTGCTCCCATTACCCTGGCCGGACCGGGCGCTTTGGCCCGAAACACCTCCGGCGGGACCGGAACTCTGCGGCAATGGGCGGCTGTGCTGCACCATGGCCGTATCTCTTTTCTATCTTCGCCGACACCGATGGGGTGCGGAACTTGGTCCCAAGACTATGCGGATGCGCGGCAAAGCGCAAGACAGGGCCGGAAAAGCAATGGCATGCCGCGCCACAGACGGGGAAGCGGCACGGCGGCGCGCTTCAAAGCGGCATCAGGGCGGCGGCGATCCAACGTTCCTCCGCCCGCAACACGCCCCAGGCGCGCGCGGCGGCGCGGCTGTCCATCGCTTCGATGCCGATGTCCATCGCTTCCAGTTCGCGGACGAACGGCCGGGGCGGTTGCGCCAGACGCGCGCCGGTGCCGAGCAGCAGGAATTCGGGCCGTGGCTGCATCTCCAGCACGGTGCCGAGCGCCGCCATCGTCAGCCCCTCGACAAGCGGCGCGTCATCCCATGCCCAGGCGCCGTTAGGGTTGAGCAGCAGGCCCGCCGGAAAGACGTCATCCCTGACGCGGAAACCGCGCCCGGAAAAGCCGGTGACGATCGGCCCCTGCCCGGTTTCGTCCCGGCGCAGTTCGATCCCGCTGCGCTTGCCGTTCAGGGCCTTGCCCCGTCATCGCGCGGCCCCATCCGCTCCGCCTGGGCGGCGAGGCCGGACTTGCTGCCCTTGCCCTCGATCTGCGGCTTCAATCCCAGGGTGATGAGCAGCGACGAGGACACATAGACCGACGAATAGGTGCCAACGACGATGCCCAGCATCATCGCGGCGGTAAAGCCGCGCAGCACATGGCCGCCGAACAGCAGCAGCGCGCCGAGCGCCAGCATGATCGTGACCGATGTCATGACGGTGCGCGGCAGCGTCTCGTTGACGGACAGGTCGATCAGCGACTTCATGTCCATCTTGCGGTACTTGCGCATATTTTCACGGATGCGGTCGTCGATCACCATCTTGTCATTGATCGAATAGCCCACGATCGTCAGGACGGCGGCGACGATATTGAGGTCGAACTCCAGCTGGGTGACGGCGAAGAATCCCAGCGTCATCAGCACGTCGTGCATGATCGCGACGAAGGTGGACACGCCGAACTGCCATTCATACCGGAACCAGGAAAAGACCGCGATGCCGATCACCGCCAGCATCACGGCCAGCACGCCATTCTGGATCAGCTCGCCCGACACCTTGCCCGACACGGTGTCGTAGCGGGAAAAGGTGACGCCGGGAAATTCCGCCGTCATCGCCCTGCGCGCCTTTTCCACGATGGCGTTGGCAGCGCCCGCGCCGCCCTCTTCGGGCAAGGGTAGGCGAATCTGCACCGTCCGGGGGTCGCCGAACTGCTGGAGCGAGCCATCGCCCACGCCCAGCCGGTCGATCGTGGTCCGCACCCGGTCGAGTTGCGCTGGCTGCTGGAACCTGGCCTCGATCATGAGGCCGCCGACGAAATCGACGCCCAGGTTCAGGCCGCGATAGGCGGTTGCGCCGACCGCCAGCACCGTCAGCAGCGCCGTCAGGGCAAAGGCCCAGTGCCGCAGCTTGACGAAGCCGATATTCGTATTGTCGGGGACGAGCTTCAGAAGTTTCATGATATTAGCCTAGGACCGATCGACATTCAGGAGATGGCGAGCAGAAAATCGTGGTTTTTCGCGTCCCGGCGCGCAGCGTATTCAAGGTATGCGAGCACCGGAAGCGCGAAGAACCGCCATTTGCAGGCCGCCAGGATGGCATGCCGATCGGTCCTGACCCCTTCGGGCCTAGGGAAGCCGGAACCCCGCGCCGGGCGCGGCGAAGCGGCTTCGCCCGCGGTTCAGCCGCGCCCTTCGGCGCGCACAGGGCGAACGGACATGCGGCGGACGCCCCTGTCATATGTGGATCTCCGTCGGGCGATGGGTGCGAAGCCAGCGCGCCACGAGCAGGCGGGTGAAGGTGACGGCGGTGAACACGCTGGTCGCGATGCCGATCAGCAGCACGATCGCGAAGCCCTTGACCGGGCCGGAGCCCAGCGCCAGCATGATGCCGCCAGCGATCGCATGGGTGACGTTCGCTTCGAAGATGGTGCGGCTGGCTTCCTTGTATCCGAACTGGATGGCCTGCACGACGCCGCGCCCGCGCCGCCGCTCCTCGCGAATACGCTCGTAGATGAGCACGTTGGCGTCGACCGCCGTGCCGATGGTCAGCACGAACCCGGCGATGCCCGGCAGTGTCAGCGTCGCGCCCAATATGCCCATCACGCCCAGGATGACCAGCACGTTGATCGCGACGGCCAGGTTCGCATACATGCCGAAACGGCCGTAGCTGACGAACATGAAGGCGGCGACCGCGACCACCGCGATGATGGAGGCGACAAGCCCCGCACGGATCGAATCCGCGCCAAGCTGCGGCCCGACAGTGCGCTCCTCCACCACCGTCAGCGCGACCGGCAGCTTGCCCGACCGCAGCGCGATGGCGAGCTGGTTGGCGCTCTCCACGGTGAAATTGCCGCTGATCTGGGCGGACCCGCCCAGGATCGGCTCGTTGATATTGGGGGCAGACAGCACCTTGCCATCCAGGATGATGGCGAAGGGGCGATTGACATTCTGCGACGTCACCTGGCCGAACTTGCGTCCGCCCGATCCGTTGAAGCGGATGTTGACGATCGGCTGGTTGTTCTGGTCATATCCCTGCGTCGCGTCGGTCAGGTCCTCGCCCGACACCATGACCTGCCGCTTCACCGCGATGGCCGGAATGCCGGACGGATTGTCGGGATAGGGCAGCACCTCGCTGCCCACCGGCGCGCGGCCCTGCGCGGCTTCGGCCGGATTGGCGGTCGTGTCGACCAGCTTGAATTCCAGCTTGGCGGTCTGGCCGAGAAGGTCCTTGAGCGCCTTGGGGTCCTGAAGCCCCGGCACCTGGACGACGATGCGGTTGCCGCCCTGCTGCTGGATCGTCGGTTCGCGCGTGCCCATCTCGTCGATGCGCTTGCGGATGACCTCCGTGGCGACCTCCATCGCGCTCTTGACCGCATTGTCGATGCCCGCGCTGGTCGGGGTGACGACGATGGTGGAGCTGTTCACCACCTCCACATTGAAGTCGCGCTGGCCGGTGAGCCCCGCGCCCTGCGTCAGCGGGCGGATGCGCTCGACGGCGGCGTCCACCTGCGCGGGGTTGCGGACCATGAAGCTGAGCTTGCCGCCACGGCTGGAAATGTCGCCGATCGCGATGCGCTCTCCGCCCCTGCGCAGTTCGGTGCGGACCTGCTCCTCCATATTGGCGAGGCGCTGCTTCGCCACGTCCTGGGTCGACGCTTCGAGCAGCAGGTGGCTGCCGCCCGACAGGTCGAGCCCCAGATTGACGCGCGTTTGCAGCGGCTGGGGCAGCCTGCTCACCACATTGTCGGGCAGGAAGCTGGGGATGGCGCACAGCACGCCGATCAGCAAGGGCAGCAATATCCCGGCAACGGCCCAGCGCGAGAAGTTCAGCATCTGGTGTTCAGTCGTTCGCAGGCTTGGCAGCCGCGGGATCGACGACGTCGGTCAGCGTCGCCTTGACCGCCTTGACCTTCATCCCCGGCGCGAGTTCGACGTCGCAATAGATGTCGTCCACGCGCACCACCTTGCCGACGAGGCCGCCGCCGGTCACGACCTGATCGCCCTTCTTCACCGCGTCAATCTTGGCCTTGTGGTCCTTCATCCGCTTCTGCTGCGGACGGATCAGCAGGAAGTAGAAGACGACGAAGATGAGGACCAGCGGGGCCAGCTGCACCAGCATGGATGCGCCGGACGATGGTTCGCCCGCAGTCTGAGCAAAGGCCGGAGTAATGAGCATGAGTGGGACTTTCGCCTTATTCTCTTGTCCAGCCGCAGACGGGAAAGTGCCTGCGGATCAAGGGCGCGCGGCTAACACAGATGCAGCTTTGGAGGCAACATGATTAGGGATTGCGCCGTACGGTAAAAAGCCTGCGCCTAATGTCTTGCATGTTGTTCGACATGCTTCTATGTGCCGCCCCTCCGGTCGGGACGTAGCGCAGCCTGGTAGCGCATCACACTGGGGGTGTGGGGGTCGGAGGTTCGAATCCTCTCGTCCCGACCAAATCATGCCGGAGAAGCGCTTGCGGCTTCTCCCTCCCCTCTGATTTCCCAAGCCATTCACCCGCCTCAAAGGACGCGCATTTTTCCGCTGTCCTACAACGAACCAAATGGGATAACTGATTCGCCTTCAACAACAGGGAAGGCGGATCGATGGACATTTCGGCACTGATAGATGAAGTGATCGCGCGGGAAGGCGGCTACAGCAACCATCCCGCCGATCTTGGCGGCCCGACGCGCTTCGGGATCACCCAGGCGGTGGCGCGGGCGAACGGCTATGCCGGGGACATGAAGGTGATGCCGCGGACCGTGGCCGAAACCATTTACCGCAGGGTTTATTGGGAGCGCCCCGGCTATGCCTTCGTCGCGGAAATGGCGCCGCGCCTTGCCGCCGAACTGCTGGATACGGCAGTGAATATGGGGCCCGGCACCGCCACCGGCTTCCTGCAACGGGCGCTGAACGCCTTCAACCGGAACCAGCAGGATTATCCCGATTTGAAGGTCGACCGGCGGATCGGCGCCAGGACGCTCGCCGCGTTGCGCGCCTTCCTCGCCTTGCGCGGAAAAAAGGGCGGCGAGGCGGTGCTGCTCAAGGCCGTCGATATCCTCCAGGGCGAGCGTTATCTGTCGCTGGCGGAACTGCGCCCGGCCAACGAAGCCTTCCTCTATGGCTGGTTCGCCAACCGGATCGGTTAAGGGAGGGAAGCCATGGCGGTCATCAAAAGACGGCGGCCCGCGCGGGATGTCTGGACGTTGCGCGCGCGGCCTGCCTTTCTCTACGTCATGTACGGGCTGCTTCTTTGGTCCGTGCCGCTGGGCCTGATCGGCGGCGTCAGGCCTGACGTGGCGCAAGCGATCATCGCGGCGACCCAGGCCTATTTCAACGCGCTGCCCGAACCGCTCTACGCTTTGTTCGGCACGGGTTATCTCGGCTACACGGCTGCGCGCACCTGGGGAAAGGCGAAGGGGGTGGAGCGCTGAGGCGCCCGGCCTCCTGACACCGCGGACATGAGAGGGGCCGCCGGGACAGATCATCCCGACGGCCCTTCATTGACATGGTCAGCGGCCGGAAGCGCCGCCCAGGGAAACGTTTGTCGCGCTATTTTCGATTGAGCGGCGGTGTCCGGCGGACGGCCGGTGCGACCCGAATGACAGCTCTATCGAAAATCGACGCAGATGGCGTCGCTCAGCGGCGCGTTTCCCGAAGGGACTTGACCGACCTCACTGCTGAACCATGAGACATCGGATCACCTCCTTTCGCTTGTTTAAGCCCGCGCGACCCGGCTCAAAACGACCTTTCACCTGGCCACGAACCGGACTGTGAATCAGACGGGATGCACGATCAAGACTTGTAAAATTCTTTTTTCGAATCATACTTTCGCGTCCGCCAAAACGCTTGATATGGCGTTTCGCGGCTCGAACGGGCACCAGATGTACGGTCTGGCGTCCGCCGTTCAGCCCCGGCAATCCTCTATCACGCGGCTGACCTCGGCCCACACCGGCAAGATCAGCATGTCGCCCCCCGCCACCTCCAGCGCGAAGCGGCCCCGGCTGTAGGCGATCTGATCCAGCGTCGCGTCGGCAGCAGCCCGCGTCGCGACCATGCCCGCTGGCGAAGCGCTTGCAGGCCAGCTCACCGCGCCATAGCTGGTGCGTATGACCATCGCGCCTTGACCGCCTCCGGCACGCGTCAGGCTGATCCGCCGCCCCGCCCTGTCGCAGCGCAGGACCACGAGCGGCGCGGCGGACGCGGCTGAGAAGGTCGCGGACGATCCCGCCGGGTCCGTGCGATAGCTCCAGTTTCCCGGCGTGGTGGCGCGATACTGCCATTCCACCGGCGCTGGCGGCGGGGCGGACGAAGCGGGC
>NZ_ATHO01000017.1 GCF_000445065.1 Sphingobium quisquiliarum P25
GCCTGCGGCTCCCGCAGCGCCGGTGCCGATGGTGCAACCGCTGCCGCCCCCGGCCGCCTTGCCGGAGGAGAATGCGGCGGCCAATGCGGCCGGGGAAGAGGCTCTGTCCGAAGAAGAGATTGCGGCGCAGAAGGCCAGATATGACCTGCCGGAGGGCGCGCATCGATCGCTCGACCGGATCGGGGTATTGACGCCCGGCCGGCTGGGTTTTGCGCCCGACGATTTCGGCAATCAGCCGGGACAGTTTCTGGCGGCGCTGATGAAGGAGACGCGCGCGCCGGTCACGTCGCGCTGGGCGTCAATCCTGCTGCGGCGGGCGCTGTTGTCGGAGACGGATACGCCGCGCGGCATCAATGGCGCCGACTGGGTGGCGGAGCGCGCCTGGCTGCTGCTGCGCATGGGGGAGGCGGACAGCGCCCGGCTGCTGGTGCAAAGCGTCGATTCGGATCGCTTCACCCCCCGCCTCTATGCCGTGGCGATGCAGACCTATCTGGCGACCGCCGACCCGGCTGGGCTGTGCCCGCTGTCCGCAGGCGCGCTTCGCACCAGCAAGGAGCCGGGATGGGACATGACGCGCGCGATCTGCCCGGCGCTGTCGGGGGATCAGGGATCGGCGAGCGGCGCGCTCAATCAGGCGCAGCGGCGCGGCGTGGTGCGCGGCATCGATTACCGGCTGGCGGAAAAGGTGGTGGGGACAGGGTTCAACGCCCGCCGATCGGTGAAGATCGAGTGGGATGGGGTCGACCGGCTGACCGCCTGGCGCTTCGGCCTTGCGACCGCGCTCAATGTCGAGATTCCCGATGCGCTCTACGCCACGGCGGGACAGCATGTGCGGGCGTGGGAGGCGCGGGCCCCGGCCTTGAGCGCCGCGCGCCGTCTGCCGGGGGCCGAAGTGGCGGCACGGCTGGGCGTCTTTTCGAACAAGGCGCTGGTCGGCTTCTACAGCCAACTGGGCGCTGATGGCGACGCGGACGGGGAGGTTGCCGACCGGATCGAGGCGCTGCGCACCGCCTATACCGCGGGAAGCGTTGGCGACCGTGTTCGGGCGATGCGCACCCTGTGGCGGGACAATGGCCGGCCTGATTATGTCGGCCTGATCGCGACGGCCAGAGCGGCGGCGGCGCTGCCGGTGACGCAGGTGGATGCGCGCGACGCGGCCAATCTGGTCGCCGCCATGCTGACCGCCGGATATGACCGCAGCACGCTGCGCTGGACGTCGGTGGCGCGGCAGGCGGATGGCGATGGCGCGGGCATCCTGTGGGCATTGCTGGCCGCCGGAGCGCCCACGGTCGCCGTCGACATCAGCGACAGCCGCCTGTCCAGCTTCATCGATGAGGAAGGGGAAGCCAAGGGCAGGATGCTGATCGCCGCGCTGGCGGGCTTGTCGCGCATGGACGCGCAAAAGGCGGCGGCGCTGGCGCAGGACAATGGATTTCAGCTTGCCCCCGCCAGCCGCTGGGCCCGCGCGATCGGCCAGGCCGCCGCGCGGGGCGAGAAGGGCAGCGTCGCCCTGCTGGCCGCCGTCGGCATGCAGACGGCGGAATGGAGCCGGTTGCCCCCCGGCCATCTCTACCACATCATTGCCGCCCTGCATCGCGTCGGCCTGGACCCCGAAGCGCGGATGATCGCGGCGGAGGCGATCACGCGAGCCTGACGCTTATGAGTGACGACGCGGCGCTGATCGATCGCTTTCTGGAGATGATGGCCGCCGAAAGGGGTGCGTCGCGCAACACGCTGCTCGCCTATCGCACCGACCTGATGTCCGCGGCGGAGATCATGGGGGGCTTGTCCAGAGCGGGCATGGACAGCATCGGCGCGCTGGCGGGCGCATGGGCGACGCTGGCGGCTTCGACTGTCGCGCGCAAGGCTTCGGCGCTGCGGGCCTTCTACGCTTTTCTGGAGGAAGAGGGGCTGCGCGCCGATAATCCGGCGGCCGCGCTGCCGCGCCCTGCGACGCGCAGGCCGCTGCCCAAGATATTGTCGGCGGCGGAAGTGGACCTGCTTTTCGGCGTTATCGAGGCGAAGCTGGCCGCCGAGCATCCCGCGCCGCTCGACCTGCGGCTTTCGGCCCTGATCGAACTGCTCTACGGGTCCGGCCTGCGCGCGACCGAGCTGGTGTCCTTGCCCCGCCGCGCGCTTGCCGTGGACAAGCCGTTCCTGATCCTGAAGGGGAAGGGCGCGCGCGAAAGGCTGGTGCCGATTTCCGACCGGGCGCGGGCCGCCGTTGCGGCATGGTTGCCCCATGTACCGGTGGACAGTCCCTGGCTTTTCCCGTCCGGCAAGAGCCATGTGAGCCGCATCCGCCTCTATCAGATGGTGAAAGCCCTGGCCGCCGCCGCGGGTATCGCGCCCGAACGGGTGAGCCCGCATGTGCTGCGCCACGCCTTTGCCACGCATCTGCTGGAAGGCGGGGCGGACCTGCGCGCGCTCCAGTCTATGCTGGGGCATGCGGACATCGGAACGACCCAGATCTACACGCATGTGGACAGCCGCAGGCTGGTGGAATTGGTCAACAGCCGCCATCCGCTCGCGGCGATGAGCCATCGCCTCGTTGACGGCGGGACATCTGCGCCCTAACGCCGTCGCCCATGGTTAGCTTTCTGGAATTTGAAAAGCCCATCGCCGAACTGGAGGCGCGCGTCATCGAATTGCGCGCCACGGCCAGCGCCGGGGATATCGACATTGGCGGCGAGATCGAGAAGCTGGAGCAGCGCGCCGCCAAGATGCTGGTCGACACCTATGCCAAGCTGACGCCATGGCAGAAGACGCAGGTGGCGCGCCACCCTGATCGCCCCCACTTCAAGGATTATGTGGCGGGCATGTTCGACAATTATATGCCGCTGGCGGGTGACCGGGCCTTTGCCGACGATCAGGCGATATTGGGCGGCTTCGCCACGCTGGGCGAGCGGCGGGTGATGGTCATCGGCCATGAAAAGGGCGACGATACCGCCAGCCGCGTGCGGCACAATTTCGGCATGGCCAAGCCGGAGGGTTATCGCAAGGCGATCCGCCTGATGCAGCTTGCCGGCCGGTTCGGATTGCCGGTGGTGACGCTGGTGGACACATCCGGGGCTTTTCCGGGCGTGCAGGCGGAGGAGCGCGGGCAGGCGGAAGCGATCGCGCGATCGACCGAGCAGTGCCTGGCGCTGGGCGTGCCGATGGTCGCCGCCGTGGTGGGCGAAGGCGGATCGGGCGGCGCGGTGGCGCTGGCGGCCGCGAACCGCGTGCTGATGTTCGAACATGCCATCTATTCGGTGATCTCGCCCGAAGGCTGCGCCTCCATCCTCTGGCGGACGGCCGACCGCGCGAGCGATGCGGCGACCGCCATGCAGGTGACGGCGCAGCATCTGAAATCGCTGGGCGTCATCGATCGCATCGTGCCTGAACCGGCGGGTGGTGCGCATCGCCAGCCAGTGCAGGCGATCGCGCAGCTTGGCGCGGCGATCGGCGAGGAACTGGACGCGCTTTCGGGCATGAGCGCATCGGACCTGCGCACCGACCGGGCGGACAAGTTCCTGGCGATCGGGGCCTGATCTTCCGCTCTGGAACATGACGTCCGCAGGCTCGTTACGTCGCAGTAACAGCTATGTGGGAGGAAGCGTGAAACGCGCGAAGATATGGGCATGTGTGACGGCTAGCACGGCGGCGGCTCTGGTCGCGCCTTCGGTCGTCGGGCAGCAAAGGGCCATCCGAACCGTCTCGTCCATCAGCCCGCAGGACAAGGCTGCGGGCGCGAAGCAGCATCCGCAGTTGCTGAATGAGTTTGGCGGAGCCTATGCGGCACCGCAGGCCAAATATGTGGAGACGGTGGGGCGGCGGGTCGCCGTGCAGTCCGGCCTGTCGGACGCGCAGAGCGACTTTACGGTCACGCTGCTCAATTCGCCGGTCAATAACGCCTTCGCCATTCCGGGCGGCTATGTCTATGTCACGCGCCAGTTGATGGCGCTGATGAATGACGAGGCGGAGCTTGCGGGCGTGCTGGGGCATGAGGTCGGCCATGTCGCGGCTCAGCATGGCCAAAGGCGCCAGCAGACAGCACAGCGCAATGCCATCGGCGGCACCTTGCTACAGGTGCTGACCGGCGCGCTCTTGGGCGATTCGGCCTTGGCCGGGCTGGTCCAGAGGGGAATCGGAACGGGTAGCCAGCTGCTGACGCTTAAATTTTCACGGTCGCAGGAATATGAGGCGGACGATCTTGGCATCCGCTACCTTGCGTCGGGCGGCTATGATCCCAGAGCGCTGTCCACCATGCTGGCATCGCTTGCCGCGCAGAGCAGCCTGGATGCGCGCCTGACCGGCAATGCGCGCTCGGTGCCCGAATGGGCGAGCACGCACCCCGATCCCGGCTCACGCGTCGACCGTGCCGCGCGCAACGCCGTCCGGGCGGGGACGTCTACGGCGCGGAACAGGGATGCTTTTCTCTCCGCGCTGGACGGCGTGTTATATGGCGATGATCCGAAACAGGGCGTGATCGACGGCACCCGCTTCCGTCATCCCGACCTTCGCCTGAGTTTCGTCGCGCCATCGGGCTTTGGCATGGAAAATTCCACCGATGCGGTGTCGATCACGGGATCGGGCGGACAGGCGCAGTTCGGCGCTGCTCCCTATTCGGGGAATCTGGACGCCTATGTGGAGTCCGTTTTCGCCAAATTGGGCGGCAGTGGAAGCGTGCCGGAGGGCGAGGTGCGCCGCACGACCGTCAACGGACTGCCCGCTGCCTGGCGCACCGTGCGGGCGCGGACGCAGTCGAGCCAGGTGGACGCAACCGTCTTTGCTTATGATTTCGGGGGTGGCAAGGCCTATCACTTCCTGCTGCTGACCCCGGCAGGGCAGGGGATCGGGCCATTCACGCCGATGGTCCAGTCAGTCCAGCGCTTGTCCGCGCAGGACGCCGCCGCCATCAAGCCGCGCCGCGTCAGTGTGGTCACGGTCAAGGCTGGCGATACGGTGCAATCGCTTAGCCGCAGGATGGCCTATCCTGATTATCAGCTGGAGCGCTTCCTGACGATCAATGCGCTGACGGCGCAGAGTGTGCTGAAGGCTGGGCAGAAGGTGAAGATTGTCGTTTGATATAGAATACGAAAGAAGGCGGAAGATTGCTCTCCCGCCTTCATCAATGTGTATGTTGAGCAGCTTACTTGGTGCTGTTCTTGACGCCGTTCGCAAGAGCCCCTGAAGTGGTGTTGAAAGTCGTCTTCAGGTTGTTACCCAGGCTCGTCATAGCGCCGATAGCGGCAACTGCGATAAGGGCAGCGATCAGGCCATATTCAATGGCGGTTGCACCTTCTTCATTCTTCAGCATACGGATGAACTGCATGGAAATTCTCCTTCACTAAATACTCGTTCAATACCCCGGCCGCCCCGCTATGAGTTAGGTCAGCTATGAACCATTTAATCGGCGGAAGTTGATAAACACTTAAGGATGAGCCTTATATCGATGAGCGATGGTTAATGGCCGCTAACCTTTGTCGCGACATAGTTCCACATGCTGATCGTCTGATCGGTCACACCCTGTAGAGCCGCGATCATGCTGAGAAAGATGAGCGCCACGATTAGTCCATATTCGACCGTGGTCGCCCCATATTCGCTTTGGATGAGCGCTCGCATAGAGATGGTTTTGATAAGCTCGTGCATGCCACCCCCATTTGTTGCAGACAGTTCCGGCTGAGCTTGTAAAAGGCTCAGAGTTAACAAACACCTGTCGCTGGACTGATATGACGACAATCCTGCCTTTGCTGGTCGTGGCCGTAGCGCTGGTTGATGCGGATGGGCGCGTGCTGTTGCAGCAGCGTCCGCCGGGAAAGGCAATGGCGGGGCTTTGGGAATTTCCGGGAGGTAAGGTCGAAAGCGGGGAAACGCCTGAGGCGGCGTTGATCCGGGAACTGGAGGAGGAGTTGGGAATTCGCACGCATGCCAGCTGCCTTGCCCCCGCATCCTTCGCCAGCGAAGCATTGGGGGACAGGCACCTGTTGCTGCTGCTCTATGTCTGCCGCAAGTGGCAGGGCCTGCCCGAAGCGCGTCATGCGACCGCGCTGCAATGGGTCAGGCCGAACCAGATGTATGCGCTCGATATGCCGCCAGCGGACCTGCCGCTGATCGGGTTGCTGGATGCGCTGATCTAAAGAGTGAAAGGCAGGGCAAATCGCTGCCGGAGGCGGTGCCCTGCCAGAATATTATTCTTCCGCTGCCTTGCTTTGCAACTGGATGTAATTCTGGATGCCCATGCGTTCGATCATTTCGAACTGGGTTTCCAGCGTATCGACATGCTCTTCCTCGCTTTCGAGGATGTACTGGAACAAGTCGCGGCTGACGAAGTCGCGGACCGTTTCGCAATAGGCGATCGCATCCTTCAACACCGGGAGCGCTTCATATTCCAGTTCGAGGTCGGCCTTCAGTATCTCCTCAACCGTCTCGCCGATCTTCAAGCGGCCGAGCAGCTGGAAATTGGGGAGGCCGTCGAGAAACAGGATGCGCTCCGCCACCTTGTCGGCGTGCTTCATCTCGTCGATCGATTCCTCATATTCGAACTTGGCGAGCTTTTCGATGCCCCAATGGTTGAGCATGCGATAGTGGAGGAAATATTGATTGATCGCGGTCAGCTCATTTTTGAGGACTTCGTTGAGATAGTCGATGACCTTGGGATCGCCCTTCATGGCGGTTTGCTCCGGCTGTTTGTACAGGCGGCGGATTATAAGGTCATGGCGCGCGATTGTTAATGGAAAAGCTCAGAAAATCCGCTGATTTTACAGACGGATATTGCGAGATATTCGCACTTTATATCAGTCAATTGATGCGGATGATTATCAGTCGTCAGACAGAGGCGCGCTCGGTCGCGATGATGGTGCGGGCGAAAGGGACGCACTGCCCGCATTTCGGGCGGCGGCCAAGGCGGGCATAAGCGCTGCACGGCGTATCCGCGCCGCCACGCACGGCTTCCTTCAGATCCTTTTCCCGAATGGCATTGCAGACACAGACAACCATCGACTTCTCCTGATTCGGAGATAGCGCACATGATAATTGCTCGCAATAGTGGATCATCTGCTTTTGCGAATCTTTTGCGGCTTTCCATGAGCGAGGCTGCGCCAGAGCCATTCGGCCGGTCCCATCGCGAATCGGGAAAGCCACAGCTTCGACCATAGCAGGATGACGGCCCAGACGCAGAACACGACCAGCGGCAATTGCGCGGGGCGCAATTGGGCGAACAGGCCCAGCCCCCATCCGTAGAAAAGCGCGCACATGGCAAGGCTGGTGCCGAGATAATTGCTGAGCGCCAGGCGCCCGGCCGCGGCGATGCGCTGCACCAGCGCGCTGTCCCGATGACGGACGATCAGCCACAATATCAACGCGGCCCAGCCGACCGACAGGGGAATGCGGAAGGGGAAGGACCAGGCAAGCGCCGCCCCGAAGGCCGGCAGCACCGGGAAACCGCCGGTGATCAGCCACGCGGCCAGGCCGGCCATGGGGGGCAGCCCGATCAGGAAGCAATGAACGGCGGTGCGGCGATATTGTCCGGCATCCCACCGGCCGGTCAGGAAGCCGCCCTTCAGCATGGCCATGCCCAGCAGCATGAAGCCCAGCGTATCCAGCCCGGTGAACAGCAGGCTGTTCGGCCATTCATTGGCGAAGAGGTGGAGATGATGGCGCAGGATCGTGCCGAAGCCGCTGCGGTAGGTCAGTATTTCCGACTGGATCGCGGAATGGTCGGGATCAGTGAAGGAGGCGGCGAAGGCGGCGAAGCCGTCCCGCGCCGCCGATGCGGCCCCCGGTTCAATCGCTGACCCGGCCCATCCGTAGAGGCCGAGGACGAAGAGGGTGCAGACAAGAAAATGCGCCAAGAAGAAGAGGAAAGCCCATTTGACCAGCGAAAGCGGCTCCTTCCCGATGAAGGGCAGGGCGGCGATCCCGACGAGCGCGTAGATCGTCAATATGTCGCCCCACCAGAGCAGCAGATAATGGGCAAGGCCGATCAGGAACAGCCACGCGGCACGGATCATCTGCGCCCTGCGGCCGTTGCGGCCCGCCAGTTCCTCCCGGTCGACGAGCAGCAGCATCGACGCCCCGAACAGCATGGAGAAAAGCGCGCGCATCTTGCCGTCGAAAAAGAGGAAGCTGACCAGCCAGAACAGCGTGTCTCCAGCGGACAATGGGCCTGTCACGCGCGGGTTGAAATAGGCCGCCTGGGGAAAAGCGAAGGCGGTGATGTTCATCCACAAAATGCCCATGACGGCACAGCCGCGCAGCACGTCCATGGCGGGAATGCGGAAGGATGGGGCGCTCATGCGGCGAGAATTCCTTGGAAAGACACTGGCAAATGGGACTTGCCTCTGCCATGCGACTAGCCATGAACAGCGGCCGCAAGCAACGGATAAGCGACGCATTCGGCGCTGCGGCCGACCATTATGACGATCATGCCGGGCCGCAGCGCGCCGCCGCCGCGCTGGTCGCCGATCTGGCGCACAGGCAGATGCCCGGCCCGGTCGAGCGCATATTGGAGATTGGCTGCGGCACGGGCATTTTGACCCGCGATATCCAGCGCCGCTGGCCCGCCGCCGAACTGGTGGTGACGGACCTGTCGCCCGAAATGCTGGCGAAGGCGGCAAAGGGGGGGCTGGTCGCAGGCAGGTTCCTCCCCATGGATGGGGAAGCGCCAGTGTTCGAGGGGGAATGGTTCGACCTGATCCTGTCGAACCTAGCCTTCCAATGGTTCGACCGGCTGGAGGACGCCATCGCCCGGCTGACGAAGCTGCTGCGGCCGGGTGGGAGCCTGATCTTTTCGACCATGGGGGCAGAGAGCTTCGCCCGCTGGCGCGCCGCGCATGAGGCTTGCGGGCTGACGCCCGGCGTGCCGGATTATCCGCGCCTGGATGACCTTCGCGCGATGCTGGGAGCTTATGAGGACGCCTTCGCCTTTGACGAGGATTATGTGTTGTCCTGCGGCGGGGCGCGGGGGCTGATCGCGCATCTGAAAGGGATTGGCGCGGTGGTTCCGTCCGATGGCAGGAAGCCGCTGCCGCCAAGGGAATTGCGGCGCGTGATGGAGGCGTTCGACCGGAGCGGCGGGGATGACGCCTATCAGTTGCTGTTCGGGAGGGTGACGCGGGTTGCTTTGGCGGGCGGGTAGGGCTTCGCACGAATAGCGATATCAGGAGTGGCATGGCGGTGGTTAGCCAAGGCACCAAGCCAGATGATCGTGCGTTCTTCATCTTCTTCGTCGTTCCCGCGTAGGCGGGAACCTATCTCGTCTTATGGCACTCCAGTCGCCTGACGAGAGTTGGGTCCCCGCCTGCGCGGGGACGACGGGGGTTAAAGTTCGCTGTCCATGAGGGCGGGGAAGAAGCCTTCGTGGGCGGTGCGCAGATCGTCGAGCGATACTCCGGCGACCGTGTTGCCGCCGGTGGCGCCGATGCGGAGGGCGCCTGCAATCTCTACGCCTTGCGGCGCAGTAACGATGTAGCGGCCCTGATCCTCGCCGAAGGCGGCGGCGGTGGAGAGCGAAACGTCAAGCTGCGCGCCGATGCCGCCCGCCAGCGCCATTTCGGCGATCGCGACCAGCAGGCCGCCATCGGAAATGTCATGGACGGCATTGACCTTGCCCTGGGCGATCAGGGTGCGGACCAGTTCCGCATTGGCGCGCTCGGCGGCGAGGTCGACCTTGGGCGCTTCGCCAGCTTCGCGGCCTGCAATCTCGCGCAACCAGATGGACTGGCCCAGATGCGTTCCTTCGCCGCCGATCAGCCAGATGGCGTCGCCTTCCTGCTTGAAGGCCACCGTCGCCATGACGCCGACGTCCTGCAACAGGCCGATGCCGCCGATCGCGGGCGTGGGCAGGATCGCCGATCCGCCGCCGGTCGCCTTCGATTCATTATAGAGGCTGACATTGCCCGACACGATCGGGAAGTCGAGCGCGCGGCAGGCGTCGCCCATGCCGTCGAGGCAGCCGGTCAGCTGCGCCATGATCTCCGGCCGCTGCGGATTGGCGAAGTTCAGGCAGTTGGTGACCGCCAGCGGCGCCGCGCCGACCGCGCTGATGTTGCGATAGCATTCGGCGATCGCCTGCTTGCCGCCCTCATAGGGATCGGCATAGCAATAACGCGGCGTGCAGTCGGTGCTGATCGCGATGCCCTTTTGCGAGCCGTGAACGCGCACCACCGCCGCGTCGCCGCCGGGCCGCTGCACCGTGTCGGCGCCGACCATATGGTCATATTGCTCCCAGATCCAGCGGCGGCTGGCGATGTCGGGCGATCCCATCAGCTTCACGAGATCCGCGCCGATGTCAGCGCTTTCGGTCACGTCGCCCAGCGGCTGGACCTTCGCCCAGGCCTTATATTCGTCGCGTGGCATGGAGGGACGATCATAGAGCGGCGCGTCGTCGGCCAGCGGCGCGAGCGGAATGTCGCATACCGTCTCGCCCTGGTGGACGAGGACCATGCGCCCGGTGTCGGTCACTTCGCCGATGACGGCAAAGTCCAGTTCCCACTTGCGGAAGATCGCTTCGGCGAAGGCTTCCTTGCCCGGCTGGAGCACCATCAGCATGCGCTCCTGGCTTTCCGACAGCATCATCTCATAGGCCGTCATGCCGGTTTCGCGCTGCGGCACCTTGTCCATGTCCAGCCGGATGCCGACGCCGCCCTTGGACGCCATTTCGACCGAGGAGGAGGTGAGGCCGGCCGCGCCCATATCCTGGATCGCGACGATCGCGTCGGACGCCATCAGTTCAAGGCACGCTTCGATCAGCAGCTTTTCGGTAAAGGGATCGCCAACCTGGACGGTGGGGCGCTTTTCTTCCGAATCCTCGCCGAAGTCGGCGGAGGCCATGGTCGCGCCGTGGATGCCGTCGCGGCCGGTCTTCGACCCCACATAGACGATCGGATTGCCGACCCCCGATGCCGCCGAATAGAAGATCTTGTCGGTTTCGGCGACGCCCACGGTCATGGCGTTGACCAGGATGTTGCCGTCATAGGCGGGGTGGAAATTCACCTCTCCACCCACGGTCGGAACGCCCACGCAATTGCCGTAGCCGCCGATGCCGTGGACCACGCCGCTGATGAGATGCTTCATCTTGGGATGATCGGGACGGCCGAAGCGCAGCGCGTTCATGTTCGCCACCGGCCGCGCTCCCATGGTGAACACGTCGCGCAGGATGCCGCCCACGCCCGTCGCCGCGCCCTGATAGGGTTCGATATAGGAGGGGTGGTTGTGGCTCTCCATCTTGAAGATCGCCGCCTGCCCGTCGCCTATGTCGACGACGCCCGCATTCTCGCCGGGGCCGCAAATCACCTGCGGGCCTTCGGTCGGCAGCTTCTTCAAATGGATGCGGCTGGACTTGTAGGAGCAATGTTCGGACCACATGACGGAGAATATGCCCAGTTCCGTCAGGTTCGGCTCCCGGCCGAGGGCGTTCAGGACGCGGTCATATTCTTCCGGCGAAAGGCCATGTTCGGCGACGATTTCCGGGGTGATCTGAGTGGCTGCGGTCGACATGAGCGCGCCTTTAGCCGGGGCGCGGCGGATAGACAATCCTTGCGCGCCGCCGCCGGACAAAACATGCTGGCAAAGAGCAGTCGGTCTGGCCGGGAGAGTGCAGATGGAATGGATGCTGTTGCCGTTGCGCCGCTATGCCAAATTTTCCGGGCGGTCGCGGCCGAAGGAATATTGGATGTTCATCCTGTTCCTGATCCTGTGCTTCACGGCCATCGCGATCATAGAAGGGGCGCTGGGCATCAGCACGACCGAACATTGGGCGCAGAGCGGGCAGTGGGGGTTCGACACGGGCTATCGCACGCGGGGCGGGCCGCTGACCGCGCTGTTCGGCCTTGCGGTGCTGATCCCGTGGATCGCGGTGGCGGTGCGGCGGCTGCATGACAGCGACAGGAGCGGTTTCTGGCTGCTGATCCTGTTCTTTCCGATCATCGGCAGCCTGGTGCTGCTGGTCTTCTTCGTCATGAGCGGGACGCGCGGGCCGAACCGTTTCGGACCGGACCCGGTCGAGGCGGGCGAGCCGGAACTGGCGAAGGGCTGACATGAAAAAGGCCGGGCTCCGATGGGGAGGCCCGGCCTTGGGAAAAAAGGGGAGCTGAAACCCTCAGGCCTTGCAGCTGAGCGCGCTCTTGCCCGGAAGGGTGGCGGTGATCTGCTTGCCGGTGCCTTCGACCGAATAGCCTTCGGCGGTGAAGGGCTTGCCCGGTTCGGACGCCACCAGCTTGGTGGGGGAGCCGTCCTTTTCGGTGCGCAGGTTCACGGTCTTGTCGTCGCTCAGGAAATCGACGAACAACAGGCTGTTGTCCTTGCAGCGATATTGATGGCTGACCTTCACCGAAGGGGGCAGTTCGACCGGCGCGGCGTTGGCGAGTTGCTGGGCCATGGGATCGGCGGGGCCGCCCACGACTTCGGGTTCGTCATTCTGGTTGCAGGCGGACAGCAGGCTGACCGCGGCTGCGGTGATCAGGGGGAGATGATATTTCATAGCGATCCTTCTATGTGCATCTGCGACACGGAGCGTCAACGCAAAACTGCCAAAAAACCGCCAGCGCCGTGGCGTGGCGTCATGACGCCTTGATGACAGGGGGCGCTAAAAGGCGGACAGGGCCGCTGCGGGCTTGACCGGGCGCACGGGGCCGGTCAATGCAGGAGACATGGCCGAAGAGAGCATGACCCAGGGGGACGATACGTCTCAATTGTCGTTCGAGGATGCGCTGCGCGCGCTTGAGTCGATCGTTCGCCGGCTGGAAAGCGGCGACGTGCCGCTCGATGAGTCCATCTCGCTCTATGCGCGGGGGGAAGAGTTGCGCAAGCGCTGCCTGGAACGGTTGCAGGCGGCCGAGGCGCGCATCCAGAAGCTGACCATCGATCCCAGCGGGGCCGTGACGGGCGCCCAGCCGTTCGGCGCGGATTGAGCGCGCTGGCGATGGACGGAGCGACCTCCGGCAAGGCGCTGATCGCCAGCCGCTCCGCCGCCCTCGCCGCAGAGGTGGACCGGGCGTTCGACGCGCTGCTGACCGTTCCCGCCGATCCGCGATCCCGCCTGTATGAAGCGATGCGCCACGCGGCGATCGGCGGCGGCAAGAGGCTGCGCCCGCTGGTGGTGCAGGCGGCGAGCGACCTGTTCAACATCTCGCGGGAATCAGCGTTGCGGGTGGGCCTGGCCGTCGAGTGCATCCATGTCTATTCGCTGATCCACGACGATCTGCCCGCGATGGACGATGACGACCTGCGCCGGGGCAAGCCGACCATCCACAAGGCGTTTGACGAGGCGACAGCCATCCTGGCGGGCGATTGCCTGCATGACCTGGCGTTCCAGTTGCTGGCCGACGAGGAGACCCATCCCGATCCGTTCGTGCGCGTGGAACTGGTGAAGGCGCTCGCCATCGCCAGCGGCCCGGCGGGAATGGCGGGCGGCCAGATGATGGACCTGGAAGCGGAAAGGGCGAGCTTCGACCTGGCGACCGTCACCCGGCTGCAACAGCTCAAGACGGGCGCGCTCATCGCCTTCTGCGTCGATGCCGCCGCCATCATGGCGCGGATCCCGGCGGAGGGGCGCACCAGCCTGCACGGCTATGCCCGCGACATCGGCCTTGCCTTTCAGATCGCCGACGACCTGCTGGACGTGGAAGGCGATGCGGCCGCCGCGGGCAAGGCGCTGGGCAAGGACGAGGCGGCGGGCAAGGAAACCTTCGTTTCCCTGCTGGGCGTCGAACGGGCGCGGGAGCAGGCGCAGCTTCTGGTGCAGCAGGCGAAGGCGCATCTGCACGCGCATGGCGCGCGGGCGGACCTGCTGCGCGCGATCGCCGACTATATCGTGGAAAGGGACCGTTAGGATGAGCAGGCAGAGGGTAGGCGTATATCCCGGCACCTTCGATCCGATCACGCTTGGCCACATGGACATCATCCGGCGCGGGGCGAAGCTGGTCGACAAGCTGGTCATCGGCGTCACCACCAACATTGCCAAGTCGCCGATGTTTTCCGACGAGGAACGGCTGGAGATGGTGCGGCGGGAATGCGCGGGCATCGATACGGAGATCGTCGTCACCGGATTCAATTCGCTGCTGATGGACTTTGCCGAATCGCAGGGGGCCAGCGTCATCATCCGGGGCCTGCGCGCCGTCGCTGACTTCGAATATGAATATCAGATGGCGGGCATGAACCAGCAGATCAATTCGCGGGTCGAGACGGTCTTCCTGATGGCCGATGTTTCGTTGCAGCCGATCGCGTCGCGGCTGGTCAAGGAAATCGCGCTTTATGGCGGCCCGATCCACAAGTTCGTCAGCCCGCGCGTAGGCGAAGAGGTTGTTGCGCGGGTCGGCGTGATCGGCCGCAAGGGGACCAGCTAAAGGCGGCGCTCAGCCTTCGTTCAGTTGCCAATCGCGAAGAGCGCGTTATCAGGGCGTCTTCGCCTCATCAGGCACTTGTCAGGGAATGCTTATCCATGCGGTTTACGTCTGCGCTCAAGACGGTGGCGATCGGTTTCGCTCTCTACGCTTCCAGCGGCGCCGCGCTGGCGCAGGGGGGCGGACAGGGCAATGCGGAGGCCACGAAGAAAGCCGAAGCCGCCGCGCGGGCCGAGCAGAACGCCAAGGTCATGGGGCAGGACCCGGCGCTCAAGCTGCCCCCCGCGACCGTGCCCGCAGACCCTGAGAATATCTGGGACCTGGACCTATCGAGCGGCGGACGCGTGCGCATCCAGCTGCGCCCGGACATCGCGCCGAACCATGTCGAGCGGATCAAGCAGCTGACCCGGCAGGGCTTCTACAATGGCCTGAAATTCCACCGCGTCATCCCCGGTTTCATGGCGCAGGGGGGCGATCCCAAGGGCGACGGCACGGGCGGGTCGGCGCTGCCCGATCTGGCGGCCGAATTCAACCCGATGCCGCACCTGCGCGGCACCGTGTCGATGGCGCGCGCGCAGGATGAAAACAGCGCCAACAGCCAGTTTTTCATCGTGCTGCTGCCGCGCATGCAGCTCGACAAGAAATATACCGTCTTCGGCCGCGTGATCGAGGGCATGCAATATGTCGACGCGATCACGCCGGGCGAGCCGCCCGCCAATCCCACCGTCATCCTGCAAGCGTCGATCGAAAGCGACGGCAAGCCGCCGGTGACCGCGCTGCCGGCGCCCCCTGCGCCTTCGATCATTGCCCCGGCTCCAGCGCCCAGGAAGGCGGCTGCGGGCAAGAAGAAATAAGGCAGCGGCAGACCCGGCGGTGCTCCTGCGAAGGCAGGAGCACGGTGCGCAACTGCCAGAGCGTTTCACCATGCGCGTAGATCTGTTCGACTTCGACCTGCCGCCGGAGAGCATCGCGCTGAGGCCAGCCTCTCCACGCGATTCCGCGCGTCTGCTGCGGGTCGCTGGTGACGCGCCATTCGAGGACAGGATCGTCCGCGACCTGCCTTCCATGCTGCGTCCCGGCGACGTGCTGGTCTTCAATGACACCAAGGTGATCCCCGCCCAGCTTGAGGGGATGCGGGGAGAGGCCAGGGTCGGCGCGACGCTGCACAAGCGGCTGGGGCTGCGTCAGTGGCAAGCCTTTCTGCGCAATGCCAAGCGGGTGCGGGACGGGGACAGGATCGATTTCGGCGCGGGCGTCACCGCCATCGCCGGGCCGCGCGACGAGGATGGCGGCGTGACGCTGCGCTTTGAGGGCGAGGAGCCGGTCGAACTGCTGCTGGAGCGGGCGGGGCGCATGCCGCTGCCCCCCTATATCGCCAGCAAGCGGCCCACCGATGCGCGCGATCGCAGCGATTACCAGACCATGTTCGCCCGCGAGGACGGCGCTGTGGCCGCGCCCACGGCGGCGCTGCACTTCACGCCCGAATTGATGGCGGCGCTTGGTAAGGCCGGGGTGCAGGCGGAGACGCTGACTCTGCATGTCGGCGCTGGCACATTCCTGCCGGTGAAGGCCGATGACACCGACGATCACCGCATGCATGCCGAATGGGGCAGGATCGAGCAGGATACCGCTGACCGGCTGAATGCGGCGCGGGCGCGCGGCGGGCGCTTGATCGCGGTCGGCACGACAAGCCTGCGCCTGCTGGAAAGCGCGGCGGACGAAGAAGGCCGCATCCACCCCTTCGCCGATGAAACGCGCATCTTCATCACGCCGGGCTATCGTTTCCGCGCGGTCGACGGGCTGATGACCAATTTCCACCTGCCCAAATCGACATTGTTCATGCTGGTGAGCGCGCTGATGGGATGCGAGCGGATGCAGGCGGCCTATGCCCATGCGATCGCGCAGGGCTATCGCTTCTATTCCTACGGGGATTCCTCACTGCTGCTGCCGTGAGGCAGGGCGGCCTAGGACCGGCCCGCGAACAGGAACGCGACGGCCGCGATGATGCACAGGAAGGCGGCGAAATGGCGCCAGTGCAGCGGCTCGCCCAGCACGATCACCATGAAGCCGCCGAAGACGATCAGCGCGATCGCTTCCTGCGCGATCTTCAATTGTCCCGCGCTCCAGCCATGGGCGAAGCCGATGCGGTTGGCGGGCACGGCGAAACAATATTCGACGAAGGCGATCGCCCAGCTGATCAGGATGACGATCAGCAGCGGTTTGTGCATCCCGCCCTTCAAATGCCAATACCAGGCCACCGTCATGAAGATGTTGGAAATGACGAGCAGCAGGATGGTTGGCATGCGCGGCCTCGATAACAGGAAGAGGCCGCTTTCTCATGCGCGCGCGGGCCGCGCAAGCGAAGAGGCCCGGCCTTGCGGCCGGGCCTCCCTGACTGGCGTTGCCGCCGCGTCCGCTGTTCAGCGATAGCGGCTGGTCTGGCCCTGCGCATTGCTGCTGCCGGTAGAACCCTGCTGGTCCCAGCTGCTGCGGTTGTCGCGATCACCGAACATGGCGTTCTGTTCCCGTTCGGTGCGCCATGCGTGCTGGGCTTCGTCGGCCGTTTTTTCGATCGTCACCTTCTGCGCGTCCACGGAGCGAATCCAGGACGAGGGGATGGAGTGGTGCACGCCGCCCGCATCCTGATCCGTCTTGGTCAGGATGATGCGGTCGCCGCTCAGCTTGTCGACGGTGCCGACATGCTCGCCATCGCTGCCGACGACTTCCATATGTTCGCGCACCTGCTGGATCGCCTGGCGCTGTTCGCCGCGCCGCGTCCGCCAGCTGCCGAATTCCTGGTTGAAGCGGTCGCGATGTTCCCGCTGATATTCGGCATAGTCGCGGTCAAGCTCATCGATCCGCTGCTGCCGCCATGCATGATAGTTGGCGTCATGATGTTCGCCATAATCATGCGCCGGGCCATAGGAGCGGACGCGGTTGCCATGATCCTCGCTGCCAAAGCCGCTGCGTTCGCCGGTATAGGGCGCGTAGCCGCGATTGGGGAGATACTGGTTGCTGCGCGAGGCGGAGGCATAGCCGATGCGGCTGCTTTCATCGCGGGGATCGCCATAGGGGCGGTTGTAATATTCGTCATATTCGCGACGGCGCTCCGCCTCTTCATCGCCGAACCAGCTACGGATTTCATCGCCCGCCCGGTCGAAGAAGCCGCGTTCGTCGGGGTCATAGCCTTCCGGCCCGTGCCGGTAGTCCGATCCGCCAAACTGTCCGCGCGTTCCGTAACGGCTGCGGTCGTCACGCCAGTCGCGCTGGCCCCGATACCGGTCCGATCCGCGATCCCAGTCACCCCGGCTGCGATCATATTCGCCATAGCGGCGTCCGCCTTGATAGCCCATCATCTTTCTCCTTAACCTGGAATTCGCCTCCGTCGCCGAAGGAGCCATTGCAGCACTAATGTACGTTAGGGCGCATCGTTCCGCCTGTTACGCGGCGGTAACGTCCATGCTTTGGACCGTTTCATCGGATGGCGGCGGTGGGGCGCGAAGGGGGAAAGCTTCCTGCTTCTTCATCATAAAAAGACCGTTGCAAGCCTTGGGACGCTCGCTTATAGGCAGCGCTCCTTTGGGGCCGTAGCTCAGCTGGGAGAGCGCGTCGTTCGCAATGACGAGGTCAGGGGTTCGATCCCCCTCGGCTCCACCATTCCCCCTTTTCACCGGAAGGGGCGGAAGACTTTACCGCAGGCGCATTGCTGACCTAAGGCGGTTCTCATGTCTGAAAATATTGGTGATGGACGTCCTGCGGCGACGGTGGTGATCGTCCGCGACATGCCCGCTGCGCCACCGCACATCCTGATGATGGAGCGGGCGGCGAGCATGGTCTTTGCCTCCGGCGCGCTGGTCTTTCCCGGCGGCGCCATCGATCCCGCCGACCGGGCGCTGGCGGAAGCGCTGGGGCTGGACGGGGATGTGGACGACATCGCGGCCCGGATCGCGGCGATCCGCGAGACGCTGGAGGAAAGCGGGCTTGGCATCGGCTTCGACAATGTCCTGGGTGAAGCGCAACTGACGGACATGCGCGCGGCGCTGGCGGACGGGGCGAGCCTGGCGGAGGTCGTGCGGGCGCATAAGCTGCGGCTTGCGCTCGACCGGCTGGTGCCTTTCAGCCGCTGGCACCCGGCCGTCGCGGAGCATGTGACGCGGATCTTCGACACGCGCTTCTACCTTGCGCGCGCGCCTTCGGGTCAGGACGCGAGCGTGGATGCGACCGAAAATGTGCGGCTGTTCTGGAGCGCGGCGCAGGATACCATCCGCCGCTGCGATGCGGGGGACGGGCGGATCATCTTTCCGACGCGGCGCAACCTTGAGCGGCTGGCGCTGTTCGGCAGTTTCGAGGCGATGGCGGCGCATGCGGCCTCCATCCCGGTGGAAATGGTACGGCCCTGGATCGAGGAGCGGGCAGGGGAGCGCTATCTGTGCATCCCCGATCATCTGGGTTATCCGGTGACTTCGGAACCGTTGGGCCGTGTGCGGCGTGGTTAGGCCATGCGCCGCATTCATGTCATCGCTCGCCGGATCGTCGCCCTGGCCATCATCCTGTCGCTGCTGTTCGGCGGCTATGCCTATTTGAGGAAACGGCCGCAGGACCTTCCCTGGACGCAGATCGATCTGGCGCAGCCGGTGGGATTGTTCACCGGGCGGAAGCTTGCGGCGCTGGGCCAGTCGCCTGACCAGTGCCGCGCGCTGCTGGATCGGGCGGGGGTCGCCTATGTGGCGCTGCCGCCGGGCGGGAGCGGGCAGTGCCGCTATGACGATGCCGTCCGGTTGGAGGGGGGAGAGGACGCGATACGGCTCTCACCTGCTTCGGTGGGGCCGTCCTGCCCCGTGGCTGCGGCGCTGAAGCTATGGGAATGGCATGTGGTGCAGCCCGCCGCCCAGCGCCATTTCGGCCAGGCGGTCAGGAGCATGTCGCATTTCGGCTCCTTCAGTTGCCGCCGCATATATGGCCGGTCAGAAGGCGATTTCAGCGAGCATGCGACCGCCGACGCCATCGACATAGCGGGCTTCACGCTGGAGGATGGAAGGCGTGTCACGGTCGTGGGCGGCTGGAAGGGCGAGGGCAAGGATGCCGCTTTCCTGCGCGAGGTGCGGGACGGCGCGTGCCCGCTATTCTCGACGGTGTTGTCGCCCGACTATAATGCGGCGCATCGCGACCATTTTCACCTGGACCAGGCGGATCGCGGCGCGTTCGGCTGGCGGGCGTGCCGCTGACGGGAGAGGCCCTGTCCCACCGACAGACCGGCCCTGATACGGGGCAGGCGCTTGGGAAGTGGGTCTACTGGCCGAAGCCTGCTTCGCGGGCGATCTTCACGGACTCGCGCGCCGCCGCGAGCAGTGCGCCGCTTTTCGCCTCGCATTCCCGCTGCTCATATTCGGGCGTGGAGTCGGCGACGATGCCCGCCCCGGCCTGCACATGCATCACGCCATCCTTGAGCACGGCCGTGCGCAGGACGATGCAGCTGTCCATATTGCCGTCCGGTCCGAAATAGCCGACGCCGCCCGCATAGGCGCCCCTGGTTTCCGGCTCCAGTTCGGCGATGATCTCGCACGCCCGCACTTTCGGCGCGCCTGACACGGTCCCGGCGGGGAAGCCCGCAAACAGGGCGTCGAGCGCATCCTTGCCGGGCGCGAGGCGGCCGACCACGTTCGACACGATGTGCATCACATGGCTGTAGAATTCGACCGTATAGCTGTCCGTCACCGTCACCGTTCCGGCGGCGGCGACACGGCCGACATCGTTGCGGCCAAGGTCGAGCAGCATCAGATGTTCGGCCCGCTCCTTGGGATCGGTGAGCAGGCTTTCACGGTTCGCCGCGTCCTCGACGGCGGTCTTGCCACGGGGGCGAGTGCCCGCGATCGGCCGGATCGTCACCTCCCCATCGCGGGTGCGCACCAATATTTCGGGGCTCGACCCGATCAGGGCAAAGCCGGGCAGGTCGAGATAATAGAGAAAGGGCGACGGATTGATCCGCCGCAGCGCGCGGTACAGGGCGATGGGCGGCAGGGTGAAGGGACTGCTGAACCGCTGGGCCAGCACCACCTGAAAGATGTCGCCCGCGACGATATAATCCTTCGCCCGCTCCACCATCGCGGCATAGCGGCCGGGTTCGAGCGCTGGCGTCACCTCTATGTCCGCGATATCGGCAGGAGGGCTGACGGCGGGGAGCGGCGCTGCGAGGCGGGCGGCGGTGGCGTCGATCCGGTCCAGCGCCTCGCTTATGGCGGCACCGGCGTCGCGGAAGCTGCCCTTCCACACGGGGGCGACCAGAAAGAGCGCGTCGGCCAGCCGGTCGAAAACCAGAATGACGGTCGGCCGCACGAACAGCATGTCCGGCACGTCGAGCGGATTGGGGGCAGGGCGGGGCAGCTTTTCCACCAGCCCGACCGTCTCATAACCGAAATAGCCGACGAGGCAGGCAAGGGCGGGCGGGAGCGCCGCATCCAGATCGGCCCGGCATTCCGCCACCAGCGCGCGCAACGCATCGAGTGTGCCAGCAGGTTCGGCGGTGAAGGCGTTGCGGTTCGTCGCCCATTGGCGGTTGATTTCCGCCTGTTCGCCATTCGCGCGGAAGACAAGATCCGGGGCAAGGCCGATCAGGCTGTAGCGCCCGCGAACAGCGCCGCCTTCCACCGATTCCAGCAGGAAGTCGCCGCGATCGGGCTCGAACAGCTTGAGCGCGGCGGAAATCGGCGTGTCGGTGTCGGCGATCTGCCGCCGCCACACCAGCGCCGACTTGCCCGCCGCCAGCGCGGCGCGCGCGCTTTGAATGCCGTCGCTGCCCGGAACCTCCCCCGCCGCGCTCATATCATTGAGCGCCGCTGTTGGTGCTGCTGAGCGCGCGCTGGACCTGCGCGACGGCCGAAGGGTTACGTTCCACGCCCAGTTCCTTTTCGACGGCGTGGACGAACTGCTGCGCATATTCCTGGCCGACGACATCGCCAAGCTGGCTGCGCACCTGATTGAGCAGCGCGGGCTGCCCTCCCGCGTCGCCGCGCTTTATGCCGTTCAGCTGAACGACGAAATAGCCGCGATCCTGACCGATGGGCATCGTCTTCACGCTGTTCGCCGCCATGGAAAAGAGGATCATCACCTCTGCGGGCGGCCGCTGCTCGCCGCGCAATATGTCGGCGCGGCGGCCGCCCACGACCTGCGGCGCGGGCAACTGGACGCCAGCCGAGGCGACCGCGTCGGCCAGCTTCATGCCCTTGGCCACCTTCGCGCGGATCTGTTCGGCCAGCGCCTTGGCCTTCTCATTGCCCTTGGCGAGCTTGTACTGCATCGCCACCAGCGATTTCACCTTTTCCAGCGGCGGCGGAGCGGCGGCCTGGATCTGGGCGGGCGCGGCCAGCGCATAGCGCTTGTCCTGCGTGATCGGGATCAGTTGCGCATCGTCATCCTGGCTCATCTGGAAAACGGGCGCGAGCAGGGGCTGCACGTCGGCGGGGGCCTGATAGGCCTGATCCTCCACCTGCTTGCCGGTCGCCAGCAGGAAGGGCGTGGTTTCCAGCTTCAGGCCGTTATCCTTCACCACTTCCTCGAAGCTGCCGCCATCGGCGATCTGATCCTCGATCTTGCCGGTGAATTCGGTCAGCAGCCGCTTTTCCTTCTGCTCACGCAGGGTCGAGGCGATCTCATCCTTCACGGTGGCAAGCGGGCGGGCGGGGATGGTCTTGACCGACGTCACGCGCAGCAGCAGCCAGCCGAGCGGCCCGCGCACCGGACCAACCAGCTCGCCCTCCCTGGCGCGGAAGCCTGCATCGGCAATGGCGGCGGAAGATGCAGACGCCAGCGCCTGGCGGCTCTGGTCGTTCAGCGTGGACACGGCAAGCCCCGCGCCCTGCGCGGCGGCAGACAGCGGCTTGCCGCCCCTGACCTCAGCGGCGATCGCCTTCGCCCCGGCTTCGGTCGGCAGGATCAGCTGTTCGAAGCTGCGGCTTTCCTTCGCGGCGTAGGCAGCCTTGTTCTGGTTGTAATAGGCGCCGATTTCCTGATCGCTGGGCTGGGCCGCCTGGGCGAAGCGCTGCCCGTCGATCACGGCGTAGCGGATACGGCGCTGTTCGGGGATGGTGTAGCGCGCGGCGTTCGAACGGTAATATTCGGCCAGCTGCGCGTCGGTCGGATCCTTGATGCCGGTGAACGCCATGGACGGAATGGCGGCGATCGTGCCCTGCCGCGCTTCCAGCAGCAGGGAGGCGTAGGGCAGGATCAGGCTGTCGGACAGCTTCACGCCAAGGCCGAGCGGCGCAAGCATCTGCCGTTCCAGAATCTCGCGGCTGATATCGTCGCGCAACGCCTGTTCGGTGATGCGTTCGCGCAGCAGCAACTGGCGGAAATTATCCTGGCTGAAATTGCCCGCCGCGTCCTGGAATGCGGGGATCTGCGCGATCTGCGCATCGACCAGCCGCTTGGAGATATGGACGCCCTGATCCTGCGCATATTCCTTCAGCGTCATGGCCGCGACGAGCTGATCGAAGATCTCGCGCGCCGCGCCTTGCCCCAGAAACTCGCTGATTTGCAGGCCCGGATTGGCGCGCCGGGCGTTTTCGAACACGCGCTGTACCCGTTCCTGAAACTCGGTCAGCGTCAGCCGCGACCCGCCAGCCTTGGCCACGGTCGTGCCGCCGCCGATCGACGGGCCGAACTTGCCGCTGCTGATGTCCCCCATGATGAAGGCGGCCGCGATGACGCCCAGGAACAGCAGCGCGAAAAGCGCGCCGAATTTGGATTGGATGAGGCGGCGGAACGTTGAAAGCATGACGGAAAGTCCAGACGCTAGGGCTTTGTGGCGGCCCGCTTTAAGGGCGGATCGCCGCTGCGGCAAGTGCGCCATGGCCGGGCAGGCTGGACAAATGACGAAGCGCCGTCCATCGCCATCGGCGTGCAGCAATAATCATGAAGAGGTATCGGATCGATGGGCAGGCGAAAGCTGGTTGTCGGCAATTGGAAGATGAACGGCATGCGGAGCCACCTGGCGGAGGTCGAGGCGATCGGCCGCATCGCCGCCGAGCGGCCCGTGGTGGAAGTGGGGCTGTGCGTGCCCGCCACCCTGATCATGGCGGCGGCGGAGCGGAAGGGCGGCGCGTTTATCGGCGCGCAGGATTGCCATATGAACGCCAGCGGCGCGCATACCGGATGCCTTTCGGCCCAGATGCTGGCCGAAGCGGGGGCGGAATATATCATCGTGGGCCATAGCGAACGGCGCGAGGCGCAGGGCGAAAGCGACGCCGATGTCGCGGCCAAGGCGGCGGCGGCGCGGGCCGCCGGGCTCAAGGTGATATTGTGCGTCGGCGAAAGCCTGGACGTGCGAGACGCGGGCAATGCCGAAGCGGTCGTTTCGGCGCAACTGCTCGCTTCCCTGCCCGAAGGCGCTGCGGCCGATTGGCTGGCCATCGCCTATGAACCCATATGGGCGATCGGCACCGGGCGAATCCCGACGATGGAAGCGGTCGCATCGATGCACGCGGCGCTGCGCGCGGCGCTCGCCAGCCGCATCGGCGCGGACGAGGCGCAGAAGATGCGCATCCTTTATGGCGGGTCGATGAGCGGGGACAATGCGGCCGACCTGATGGCGATTGCCGATGTCGATGGCGGCCTGGTCGGCGGCGCGAGCCTGACGGCGGAGAAGTTCGCGCCGGTGATCGCTGCGGCGGGCTGAACGATCGAACCATCCCCTCCCTCGCGCGGGAGGGGAGTTTAGCCCGGTTGCCCCCGCCGCCCTTCGCCGCTATGGGCTCCCCAACGCACCCACTGGGACAGATTCCTCGCATGTTCACTTTCATCCTCGTCGTGCAGGCCATTGTGGCGGCCCTGCTTGTCACCGTCATTCTGATGCAGAAGTCGGAAGGCGGCGGGCTGGGCGTGGGCGGCAGCCCGGCGGGGCTGATGTCGGCGCGGGGCGCGGCGGACTTTCTGACCCGTTCGACGACCGTGCTCGCCAGCATTTTCGTGCTGCTGTCGATCGTGCTCGCGGTGATCGCATCGGTGCAGCATGCGCCCAGCGACATCGACACGTCGCTGGTGAAGCAGGCGCCCGCGGCCC
>NZ_ATHO01000018.1 GCF_000445065.1 Sphingobium quisquiliarum P25
CTTTTGCGACGACCCGTTCTTGACCGGAAGTTTTTGTTAATTCCCGTATAGGACCCTTAGGAGGTAATAAAACGGGGGTTGCACATCATGAATATCAGACTGACTGGCTCCATAGCTGGAGCCGGATTATCATTGCTATGCGTCGCTGCCGCAGGAGCGGCGACTTTGCTGAGCAGCGGTTCGACGCCGCTATCATCGGGCAGCGGCACGGCAGTGCTGGCAAGCGGACCGGCGGTGACCGCGACGGCATCGACGACAACTATGCCCGCCGCGTCATCCACTGCCACGATGACGTCGAGCTTCGCCGATTTCGACTTCGCCAATGGCACGAAGCTGCCGGACAAGGCGACGCTGTCGCTGGAGAATGCGACTTTCGCGCCGGGATCGGGGACCGCCTATGTTCCGGTGCGGCTGAACCAGCCGACGCCCAACACGGTGATCGCGCGGGTGATCACGGTGAACGGGTCGGGCGCCTTGCGCGCGCTGTCGGGCTATCATTACAAGACGGTGGATACGGTCGTGATCTTCCGCCCTGGCGACCCGCTGGTGCAGACGGTGGAGGTGCCGGTCATCAGCGCGGCGGAGGGGCAGCAGTTCCAGCTCAAGCTGCGGGAAGCGCCGTGGGGCGGATTGCAGGGGCAATCGGTAGCCACGATCACCGCCACAAGCGGCACGGCGGCGACGCAGAAGGCGGCGGGCACTTTCCGCCAGCCGCGCAGCTTTGCCGCGACGGGCACGCTCCAGTTCGAACTGGACAGGGACACGCACAAGCGGTCGCCGGATGGCGGCTGGAACCGCTGGGCCACGTCGCTGTCGCATGGCCGCACGCAGATCGCCAATGCCGAGACGGGGCTGTACCTCGATTCCAGCCTGTTCCCCGGTATCGAAGGGCCGGTTTACTGGAGCACGCAGGGGCTGGTGCTGCACAGCCAGAAGCTCAAGACGCCGATCCATTATGAAGGGCGCGACTGGCATTATGGCGCGTCGGTGCTGGACGGGCGCAATTTCCTGGCGTCGCAGATCGGCTATGGCCAATATGAGTGGGAGGCGAGGATGCCGTCGCGGCGCGGGTCGTGGCCTGCCTTCTGGCTGATTTCCACCAGCGGCTGGCCGCCGGAAATCGACATCTATGAAGGCTTTGGTTACCAGAACTACTGGGACTTCGACCGGCACGCCGCCCACACCATCCACGGCGGATCAAACGGGGCGCGCAGCTTCCAGCGCGGGGTGACGATCCAGACGGAGCAGGCCTATGGGCTGAAAGGCTATTCGCAGGGCTTCCACCGCTTTGCCGTGGACATCCAGCGGGACTATATCACCTGGTTCGTGGACGGGGTGGAGACATATCAGTCGGTCAATCCGTTCAAGGGGCATCGCTGGTATCCGATCATGAACGTGGCGGTGAAGACCAGCGGCGCTTATGATGATGGTTCGGGCGACATGATCATCAAGAGCTTCCGCATCTACAGCGCGCCATAATGGCTATGGGCGCCGCCCGACAGGGCATAGAGGCGCCCCCAGCTTTTGACCCACTGCCCGGCAATGTCCACGCGGCGCGCGCCGGGCAGGATCAAAGCCGCGAGGCCAAGCGTCCGCACCGTCAATATGGCGAGCGAGCGCGCCATGAGGGACGCGCGCCCGAACAGGCCCGGCCTTTGCTTCTGCCGGGCGAGCGTTTCGGTGAAGCCGATCCGCCACATGCGTTTCAGCACCCAGGACAGGCGCGCGCGTTCGGGTGGCACCCATTCGCTGACGCGGGCATCGGGCGCCCAGCCGAACCGCGCCCCGGCGGCATGAAGCCGGGCGAGAAAATCCAGATCCTCCCCCCCGCTGCGGTTGAAGCGGGGATCGAACCAGGGCTGATCGGTCATGGTCAGCGCCTTGCGCGTGACCAGCAGATTGTTGCTGGCCCACAGCATGCCGGTCGCGCCCCATGCCCGCTGTTCGGGCCGGAAGACCAGCGTTTCGCGCGCCCAGCGTGGCGGCGATCCCCGGAAATGGAAATCGACAGGCCCGGCAACGACATCAGCGCCGATGCGCGCCTGACAGGAGAGCAGTTCATCCAGCCAGCCCGGCTGCGGCCATTCGTCATCGTCGATCATGGCGATGAAACGCATGGCCGGATCGGCCATGGCCGCCGCGCAGATGGCGTTGCGCACGGCGCACAGGCCCGGCTGCGGCACCGGAAGGAGGGTGAGGGGAAGCGGATAGCCCGCCTGGCGAAGCGCTTCCACGACGCCCGCGCCCTCCATCCTTGCGCCGTCATTGTCGGCGACCAGCAGCATGACGTCATCGCGGCGGACCAGCTTTGCGAGGCTGTCGAGCAGGTGGCGCAGTTCGGCGGGCCGCCGGAAGGTGGGGATGGCGATCCATATCGCCTTGCCGCCGGTCATGGCGCGGCGGCCTCCAGCGGAGAGGGGCGCCGCGCCCGGCCGCTTTGCAGCCATTTGATGAACTGGTGCCCGCGCACCTCCACCAGCAGATAGCTGGCCCAGCAGAGCAGCCATGTGGCGGCCAGCATGCCAGCGACGAACAGCCAGTCCATGCCGTTGACGCCATGGCGGTGCGACACCGTCATGGCGCGGGCAGCGATATCGCGCACCAGCGGGTGCCAGAGGTAGATGGAATAGCTGATCACCCCCAGATGGAAGCTGACCGGATTGGCCATGACCGCGCGCACCGCCGGTCCGTCATAATAGCAGCAGAGCACCAGCGCGGGCATCAGCAGCACGACGAGCAGGTCAGCGCCGGGCAGCAGCAGCGCCGCCGCGATCAGCCCGCAGATGGTGGCGAAGCCGCCGGGGCGGTCCAGCATGCGCCTGCACCATGGGCTGTCCGCGCAACGATATGTCAGCACGCCCAGCGAAAATCCGGCGAGGCAGCGCAGCAGCGGAAGGATGCTGCCGGGATCGATGACGTCCATCGGCCCGCTTGCCCCCAGCCCGGAGGAGGAGACCAGCAGCAACAGCCCGGCGCAACCCGCCGCCTGCACCCAGGCCCAGCGGGAAAAAGCGAGCAGGCCGATGAGCGGATAGAGAAGATAGGCGGCCAGTTCGGTGCTGACCGACCAGCTATTGCCCGCAATCGGCTGCGTGCCCCAGCCCCAGCTTTGCACCATGGCAAGGTTGGCGGCGGCGTTTACGGGCGTCAGCTCGATCGATTGGGTGCCCGAAAGGTTGAGCAGGATGCGCGCGGCGAAGACAAGTGTCACGACCATGTGCAGCGGCCATACGCGCGCCATGCGGTTGATCAGGAAATCGGCATAGCTTCGGGATCCCGGATGCTTCACCACCCGGTCATGATAGCCGAAGGAGATGACGAAGCCGCTGAGGACGAAGAACAGGTCCACCGCCAGATAGGCGCGCGAGAAGAGGGGAATGGCGAAGGCGGCGAAGGCGGGCTGATGCGGGATATGATAGAGCAGCACCGACACGGCGGCGACGCCGCGCAGGCCGGTGAGGGGCGCTATCCTCATGCGTTGTTCCCGCGGACGGGAGGGGCCGCGTCGAAGGCGGAGGCGATGGCGTCCCAGAAGGGCTTTCGCGCCATGTTGCCGTCCAAGGGCAGGCCACGGGAAAGCTGACCGTCCGGCCATTTATATTCAGGATATTTGGAGAGCCAGGAATCCTTGTCCGAAACGCCCCAGCAGAGCACCGACTGCATCGCCGGATTGTCAAGCGCGACGTCGAGGAACGCCTTGGCGAAGGAGGCGACTTCCCGGTCCCTTTTTTCCGGGCTGGGCGGTCCTCCACGGTCGGCGATGTCGAATTCGGTCACCGCCAGTTTGAGGCCATAGCCGCTAAGGGTGTGCAGGAAATCGGCGAACTGCCGCTGGTTGAACGGTTCCTTATAGGGTTTCAGATGACCCTGGATGCCGATGGCGTCGAGCGGCACGTTCCGGCTCATCAGGCGGTCGAGCAGTTTCAGCATCGCCGTGCGCCGCCGTTCGCAGCGCGGCGAGTCATGTTCCAGCCCGAAATCGGCGAGATATAATGTGGCGGCGGGATCGACTTTGCGGGCGCGGCGAAAGGCGAGGTCGATATATTGTTCGCCCATCGCCTTCATCCACAGGCTTTCCGCCCGCATGCCGTCGGCGCGGCCTTCGTTGGGCTCCAGCGTTTCGTTGACGACATCCCATTCGGTGATGCGCCCGGCATAGCGGCGCATGGCGGTGTCGATATAGCTGGTCATCAGCCGCCGCTGATCCTTCGGGCCTGCCTGCATGACCGCAGGCTCCAGCCAGGGCGGATTGGCGGCGTACCAGACCAGCGTGTGGCCGCGCGCGCGCATGCCATGGGCCTGCGCGAAGTCGATGATCTGATCGGCGCCGCTGAAATCATATTGGCCGGGCTTTGGCTCCGTAGTGCCGCGCTTCAGCTCATATTCCTGCACCAATATGTTGCTTTCGCGGGCGACGGCCGCGCGATAGCCCTTGTCCTCGCGCAGCAGGCGCGACTTGACCGCCATGCCGAAATAGCGGCCCGACCGCCGGGCATGTTCAGCCAGGCTTTCGCGCGACACCTCCCGCGCGACGCTGGGCGGCAGGGGGGAGCAGGCGGCGAGCCCGGCGGCGGCGGCGAGGAAATCCCGCCGTCTCATAACGGCTGCCTCTTCCCGGCGGCGAGGCGGAGCAGATCGATCCAGCGGTCGCTGATCCTGCGGTAAAGCGCGTCGGGCAGCACGATCTGCATCAGCACCGCGCCCGCCAGCCGGGGGCCGTAAGCGCCCCGCAGCAAGGCCGCGAGATAATAGCGCAGCGCGCGGCTGGGCTGCGTCGGCCACAGGCTTTTGGCCGCGTGCCAGCCCATATAGCCGGAAAAGGCGCGGGGAGAGATATGAGGGCGCAGGTCGGCCAGCCATGCGAGGCTGCCGATATTGCCGCGCACCTGGGACAGGCGGCCGTCAGCCTGCCGGTCGGCCCAGATCGTGCCCGGCCTTTGCGTCATGCGGAACTGCGCGCCCGCGAGCGACAGGCGCAGGGCGAAGTCGGTATCGTCACCGAACTTCACATCCTCGCGATAGCGCACCTTTTCGGCGAGCGCGCGGCTGAGCGCCACGCTGCTGGTCTGGATGAAGCCGCGATCGCACATCAGATATTTGTCCAGGCGCTCGCCCCGGCCGATGGCGCGCGGGGGTTTCAGGAAATTGCGCCCGCCGCCGCGATCGGCAAGCACCTGGCCATAGGCGACGACATGATCGCTTTCCTCCAGCAGCGGCAGCAGGTCGGCAAGGTGATGGGGCAGGAAACGATCGTCGCAGTCGAGGAACGCGATGTAGCGGCCCCGCGCATGGTCGATCCCGGCGTTGCGGGCGGCGGCAGCGCCGCGATTGGATTGGACGACGACGGTCAGCCGGGGGTCCTCTATGGCCCCCAGCGCCAGTTCGGTGCCATCGGTGGACCCGTCGACGACGACGATCACCTCGATCACGGCGACGCTCTGTTCCAGCGCGGACAGCACCGCCGCGACGACCGCGTCCCGCCGCTGATAGGTGGGGATGATGACGGAAAAGAGCGGCTGGGCGGCGGACGCCTGAAGGGTGGACGGAGGTTGCCACGCAGTCATCACTATCGGCCTCCACCATGGGCTGTCCCCGCCTTGCCGAAGCGCAGCACGAACAGATTGACGAGCGAGCGGTAGAGCGGCTTCGGCAGATAGGAGCGAAGCACCTGGCGGGCGACGACGCGGGGCGGGACGCCGCCCGCCAGCATGCCGATGATCAGGTCGCGAAGGGCAAGGGCAGGGCGGATGGGCGCCATGTGATAGGCCAGCACCGTGGCGCGATAGCCGCGCCTTGCCCGGCCGGTCAGCATGTGGCCGCAGCGGTTGAGCCAGTCGAGCGAGGTTTCATAACCGCGCACATAGGATGTCCGTCCAGCCTCGCTCGCATCCAGCCAGACGGTGAGCGGCCGGTCGATCATGCGGAACCGCGCGCCCGCCGCCTGGAGACGGACGCAGAAATCCAGGTCCTGCCCCTTTTTCAGCGCGGGGTCGAACAGGACGCGCTGCGCAAGATCGGTGGGGACGACCATGGTGGAGGTCTGCATGAACTGGTTGGCGCAGAACAGATATTCGCCCACATCCTCGCCATCGCGAATGCCGCGTTCGGGCCTGATCCAGTAGCGATCGACGCCGCGATCGACCTTCATCCGCGAATAGAGCACGGTGGTCCCGTCATCATCGTCCTGCAACGCGCGCGCCATGGTCGACAGCTTGCCGGGCAGGAACAGGTCGTCGGAGTCGAGGAAGGCGATATAGCGGCCGCGCGCCTGCGCTATGCCGCGATTGCGCGCCGCGCCGCCGCCTGCATTATCCTGCCGGATATAGCGGACGCGCGGGTCGCCAAAGGCTTCGATGACGGGGGCGGGATCGTCATGCGAACCGTCGTCGACGACCACGATCTCGAAATCCTGCCAGTCCTGCGCCTGCACCGAACGGATCGTGTCGCCGACGATGGCCGCGCGGTTGTAGAGCGGGATGACGACGGAAAAGAAGGGGGCTGCATTGGTCATGCGCCGTGCACCTTTCGATATTCTTCATAATGGATACCGGCGAGGCCGGCGATCTTGCCAGCCGCGCGATAGAGCTTGCCGAGGCGGACGAGCCGCTTGCCCCGGTCGAATGTCGCCACAGCGCCCAGCGTGCCGACGAGGAACCCGGCAAGGATGCGGGGCGCTTCTCCGGCCAGGGCGCGCAGGCGGCCCTTGTGGAAGCGCTCCACGATCATGTCGGTCATGCCCAGGCGATAGCCGCGCATCAGCAGCCATCTGGCGGTGACGCGGCTTGCCGGGATCAGCTCCGTCACCAGCGCCTCTTCGGCCCAGGCGAAGCGGAAGCCTTCGCGGGCCATGCGGGTGAAAAGCTGCTTGTCCGACCCGCCGGTCAGCGCCATGCGCTCGTCAAAGGGGCGGTCGCCCATGGCGCGCAGGGCCGGGGCGGCGATCAGCACATTGGCGGTGCTGTCAACAAGGGCGACCGGGCCGGACCGCCCCCGGCGCTTGGCCTGCAACAGCGGGTGGCGCGCGGCCCAGGGCGCGACATGGCTGTCCATTTCGCGCAGCACCGCGCCGCCCACGACATCGGCGTCCCAGCGATCGGCGGCGTCCACCATGGCGTCGATCCAGCCGGGCGACGCCGCCTCGTCATCGTCCAGCATCGCCACATGGGTGACGCCGGGCCGCGCCAGCGCCGCCGCGGCGAGGGCGTTGCGCACCAGCGGGATGCCGCGCTCCGTCACCAGCAGCGCTTCGATGGGCCAGCGATAACCGTGGGTGGCGAGGCGCTCGACCGCCCCCATGCCTTCCATCCGGGTGGCGTCATTGTCCGCCACCAGCACTTCCAACTGATGGCGCGTTTCGAGCGCGGCGATCGACGATAATGTGCGCAGCAGCCCCTGCGGGCGGTGGCAGGTGGGGATGCAGATGATGACCTTAGCCATAAGCGGGCTCCGGGCTGGCGAGCGGCTGCCTGCGCCACTGCGGGCGCGGCCTTGCCTTGAAGGTCGCATGGGCGGTCGCGATCGCGGCGAGGAAGATCACCCAGACCTGCCGGTCCTTGTCGAAGAAGGAGGTTTCGAGCAGATTCTGGTAGAGGACGAAGATCCAGACGGCGAAGGCGGGCACCATCAGATGCTGGTTTTCCTTCGTCGCGCCGCTCAGGAACCACCAGGCGGGCAGGGCGATGAAGGACAGCAGCAGCATGATGAGGCCCAGCGGACCGGTCGTTACCCAGATTTCCAGATAGCCATTGTGCGAATGGGCGGTCAGCATCTGGAACTGCTGGTTGAGATAATCATGCGCGGGGGACTGCGCGCCGACCTGCCAGAAGCCGCCGAAGCCCGCGCCCAGGAAGGGATGATCGCGCAGATAGTCGAACACCACCTGCCAGATCGACACGCGCCCGGTGAAGGACGTGGGATCGGCGAACAGCCTTTCCACCATCGGCTGATAGGCGATGTAGAGCGCGAGGAAGCCGACCATGCCGAACCCCAGCAACAGCAGCAATATGGCGCGTTTCTGCGTGCTGTCGCTCAAGGCGCGGTAGACATTGCTGATCGCCAGCATGCCGAAGCAGAGGGCGAGCGAAGTCTTGCTCTTGGTCCCGATCACGAAGACGAAGGCCATCAGCGCGAACAGGGCGTAATACCATTTGCGCTTGTCGATCCACGCATTGCCGCACACGATGAAGGTCAGCGCCATCACCGCACCGGCGATATTCTTGTGAAAGAAAAAGCCGCGCCACGCGCCGATCAGCGCCTTGTCGCTTTCGGTCGGCGGGTGGACCGCCGCCGATGTCAGGGGCAGCGATACCCAGCAGATGATCAGTGACAGGATCAGCGCCGACCGCAGCGCCGTGAACAGCCGGTCCGGCCCCATCAGCGTCAGCGCGCAGAAGGTGATGTAGATCACGATGAACTGCTGCATCACCCGTTTGAAGGACACGAACGGGTCCGCGCCCCAGCTACAGGTGATCAGGAACCAGACCAGCATGATCGCCAGCGGCCAGAAGGAGAATTTATATTTGACCGGATGCTTGCGCAGGATCTGGACAGCGGTCAGCAGCAGCGCGAAGCCGATGAACAGCGCCTGCTTGAACAGGTCGGACCCGTCATTATTCTGCGCCATCGCGACCAGTTCGTCCTGCGTGCGCGACGCGAAGGGCCGCTGGCCGATGAAGACCATCATCAGGAACACGAAATAGAAGATCTGCGCGACCGTTGTGATCCGGCTGTCCTGCGAAGCGGCGGGAGAGCCGGGGATGGCGGCGGCGGGCGCTTGGCCGATGCGGTGCCAGGTGGAGGCCATGGTTCAGCCTTCCCCCCGCTGCCGTTCGCGCCGCCATTTGCGGTCCAGCGCCCAGATGCCCAGCATCATCACCAGTTGCGAGAGCACGACGCCCGCGATCGAGAAGATCGGCGCGACGGCCAGCGTCAGCAGGGTGACGGCGACGATGCCGACGCCGCAACTGCGCAGGCTCTGCGTGGCGAGCGGGCGGAAGGCGCGGCGCGCCTGCGTAAGGACGCTCATGGGCGTCTGGATGCACTGGACGAGGCTGAGCAGCGCGCAGAGGGCGACCGCCGTCGCCACCTGGGCATGGTCCAGCGCGGGTTTCAGGATCAGGCCCGGAAAGCCGTAGAGCACAACGGCCGCCAGCACGCAGGTCGCGAGCCACAGGAAGATGAGCGCCCCCATGAACAGCCGCTCCGCCCTGATCGCGGCGTCATGATCGCCGCGCGCCACCGCGCGGGTCATGCGCGGCCGTTCCAGCTGGGTGAGGGCGGTGATGCAGACATTGACCGGGCGGAAGAACAGCATGCCCACGGCGATCGGCGCGAAGGCTGCCGGCCCGGCCAGCAATGTCACGATATAGCTGTGCGAGTTGGACGTCGCTTCGGTGGAGAGCACGCCGACCAGCGTCCAGGCGGATTGATCGCGCCACACGGGACGGTAAGCGCCGAACGCGCGGACTGGGCTCATCGCAGCGTGGCGGCGCAGATAGGCAAGGCCGAAGGGCAGCAGTCCGGCAAGGCTTGCCGCCACCAGCATGCCGCCGATCCCGGCAAGGTCCGCGCCGGTGCGGCTGGCGATCAGCAGGCCCGCGACGATGGTCCCCGCATAGGCGAGGTCGGATCGCGCCGCACGAGCGGGCGCATGATGGGCATAGGCATTGGACCGGCCGAACCAGCGGATCAGCGACAAGGTGCCCGCAAGGCCGAACGCCAGCGCCGCCAGGGGAGAGGCCGTCACCCAGGCGATCGCGGCGCAGATCACGCCCTGGCTGAGCGAGAGCATCAGGTTCATGGGGAAGAAGAAGTCGAAGCCCGCCTGATCCGCATCGTCCGTCTGGTTGACGGCGATGGTGTAGGGGGTCGCGACCAGCGCGTTGGACAGGCTGTAGCCGAACTGGATGATCACCAGCAGGAAGGCGAGCGTGCCGATGGCGGCGGTGCCGAGATGGTGGATCGAAAAAAGCTGAACGGCAAGGTGGCTGACCGACACGATCGCCGACGACAGGCTGGCCAGACCGAAGCGGCCGAACAGGCTGGCGATACCTTTCCGTTCCCCCTGCCGCGGTTGGGCAGGCACACCCCCGGCCCCTCCCGCCTGCGGGAGGGGGGGCAGAAGACCGCCAGCTTTCGCGCCGCCGTCAGCCATGGCGATGCTTCCAGATCAGCCAGAGCGCGTGGGGATTGGTGGTGATGTAGCGCCATGCGAGCTGGCGCGGGCGGGTGGCCATGCGGTGCAGCCATTCCAGCCCGGACTTCTGCATCCACATCGGCGCGCGCGGATAATCGCCGGTCACATAATTATAGAGGCCGCCGCAGGTGACGATCCATCCGGCCTTGATCCGGTCGCGGTTGCGCACGCAAAAGGCCTGCTCGCGCGGCTTGCCGGTGCCGACCCACAGCACGTCGGGGGCGGCGGCATTGATCTCATCGATCACCGCATCCTCTTCCTCCGCCGTCCAGAAGCCATGGCGGCGGCCCGCCAGCGTCAGGCCGGGCGCTGCTTGCGTGATCCGGCGCGCGCATTCGGCATTCACCTGATCCTCGCCGCCCAGCAGATAGTAGCTGACGCCATGTTCGGCAGCGTGCGGCAGGCTGTCGATGAACATATCCGTGGTGCTGGACCGGTCGGCGATCGGGGTGCTGCTGAACCAGCGGGAGGCCATGACGACGATCTGCCCATCGGCATGGACAAGGTCCGCCTGCGCCAGGTCGGCGCGGAACTGCGCGTCGGTGGCGTTCATGGACAGGCCCTGCCCGTTGCAGTCGAACACCAGCAGCGGAGGCTGTTTCAGCATGCGGCGCAGCGGGGCGTCGCGCACCATCTTGTCGATCAGCGCATCGAGCGACAGGGTGGACACGGGAATGCCGCCCACCATGACGGTCCTTTCCTGCTCGGCCGGAGGAAAGGGTTGATGCAGCGCTTGCTCTGCGCTCATGCGATGACCGTACCCGCGATGGGCACGCCCTGCCGGTCGAGATCGTCGATGACCCGCCGCATGTCGGCAATGGCGGTGCCGCCCCGCCGGGCGACGATGACCACAGCGTGGAAACCGGCAAGGATGCTGCCGAACGGCGTCTGTTCGCCCCTGCGTTCGGCAAGGTAGAACAGCATCGACGTATCCCTGAGGCCCCAGCCATTGGCGGTTTCGGCGAGGGGACCGCGCGTGATGAGGCTGGCCGCGCTGCCCGACGCGCGCCCGGCGGTCATCAGCCAGAGGCCGTCTATCGCGGTCCGCGCGGCAGGCAGCAGCGCCGCGCTGCCCATCAACTGTTCGGCAAGGCCCGCCTTGTTCGCGACCCGGAACAGCCGGTCGAGCCGGGGCGTGCCCATGTCGACGTCGATCAGCATGGTCTGGCCGTCCATCTGCGCCAGCACGACGGCGAGGTTGGCGGCGAGGATCGCTGCCTCGTCACCCGCATCTATGGACAGGACGGCAAGGCGCAGCGCGGCGGGATCGCCCGCCCTGGCCGCCGCGCGCATCTTGGCGCGCACGGTCCTGACCTTCGCGGCATAGGGGCTTGCCGGATCGAAGGCGGCGACCACCAGCGGGTCGATCCGCTCGTCGCCTGCGGGCAGAAGGGCGAAGCCGCCCTGCAAGGCCGCCAGCAGCCCGGCGGCGTCCGCATCCAGCAGGCCCAGGTCGACCGCCGCTTCATGGAAGGGAAGCCCCTGGGCGCGGGCATGGGCATCGACCCGGTTGACGTCCGACTCCGCCAGGAAGCCGTTTTCGACCGCCAGCCGGGCGAAGCTTTGATGGTCCCTGGCGCGGGGACGCAGAGCGGCGCTGCCGCCGCCCGGCATCATCTGGGGCGGGGCGCCTGCCGTTGAACGCAGTCTCATGCGGCCTCCTGCTGTTTGAAGAACCAGCCGTTCCGGGAAGGAGCCGGCATTAGTTCAGTGATCACCTCGACTTCGGTCGCGCGGGCCACGCCGGTGGCGGAGCGGACGCGCGGATGGAGGATTTCGGCGATGACGACAGCCGCGACGCCGCCGACCAGACCCAGCGCGACGCCCGCCACCAGCCACAGCATCAGATTGGGCTTGGCCGGGAGCAGCGGGACCGCCGCCTCGTCCAGCAGGCTGGCGTTGGGCTGGGAGATCTGGCTTTTCAGCGTCGCTTCATTGAAGCGCTGGCGCACGGTGTCATAGGTCTGCCGCGCCGCATCCACGTCGCGCTGGAGCACCATGAGTTGATCCTGCACATCGGACATGCGGATCATGCGGTCTTCCTGCCCGGCCATGTTCGAACGCAGGTCGCCTTCCCGGCGGCTGGCCGCGCGGCTGTTGGCGCTGACCGCCGCCGCCTGGCTTCCCCGCGCTGCCGCGAGCTTCGCCTGCAATTCCGAAAGCTGCGCATTGGCGGCCGCCATGTTCGGGTGATTGGGGCCAAGCGTCTTGGAAAGCTCCGACACGCGCGCGGACTGGGTCGCCACCTGTTCCTGAAGGTTCTGGACGATCAGCGACCCTTCGATGTCCGACACGGAGCCCGCGCCAGCCTTCGACCGGGCGGCCGCTGCCTCGGCCTGGGCCTGGGTGAGCTGATAGGACATATTCTTGAGCTTTTCGGCCTCAAGATCCATGCGGTTGATGCCGATGATGTCATGGGCGCGCTGGAAATCGGACAGGCGCTTTTGCGCCCGTTCGTAGCGGCGGCGCACTTCCTGCGTCTGATCGTCGAACCATTTGGCCGACCCGCGCGCGGGGGAGGCGCGCAGTTCGACCTGTTCGCGCATGTAGATTTGCGAGGTCAGGTTCGCGACCTTCGCCGCTATTGCGGGGTCGGGGTCCAGATACTGGATTTGCAGCACATTGCTCTGCCGCCCGGTCGTGACCGTCAGGCCAGCGCGAACCCGGTCCGCTGCCTGCTGGAGACGGGCGGCGGCGGGAATTTCCTTTGGCAGGGCGTCGACGAAACCGGCTTCCTTTGCCACGGCGTTGATCACCTTGGCCGACCGGATGACGTCGGTCTGGGTGCCAAGGATGCTGTCCACCTCCACCCTTGGCCCCTGCTGGTTGCCGGAATCGGTCGGGTCGGTCTGCGACAGGTCCAGCAGCAGCGATGTGGTCGCGGCATATTGGCGCGGCTGGAGGAAGGCGATGATGGCGATGACCAGGAACAGCGCGCCGCCCAGCAGCGCCGCCGTCCGCCAGCGGGCCTGCACCGCCGACAGAAGGTCGATGGGGTTCATGGTCATAGCCCGTCCACTCCCTTGAGCATGGCCCGCATCTCTTCGGCCGGTGTCGGCGGCGGAGGCGTGGCTGGCGCTGGTTGCTTGGCCATCAGCAGCAGGAATTGCGGGGCCAGCGTATCTTCGAACATGAACAGGCCGCCGCCCGGCATCGCGGTCAGCGCCGGTTCCAGCCGCCGCATGGCGTCGGCCGCCTGTCCTTCATTGATCGATCCGCCGCCCAGCACCTCATGCCCCAGCCGGACCAGCCGGTCGTAGGAGAGGGCGGGCATCTGGGACGCGGCGACGCCCGCCAGCGCGATCATCCTGCGGCTGGCGCCTGCGTCCCACAGGATGCGGCGGAACAGCGCGTGGGTGGCGCCGCTCATTTCCGCCCAGTCCTCCAGCGCGGCGGCGAGGCCCTGTTCGACATCGGGCAGGGTCATGCGGTCGCGTCCCGCCGCTTCGGCGACGAGCGCCGCCTGCATGCCGAACAGCCGCGCATGATAGGGCGATCCCATGGCCGCCCCGGCCAGCGCGTCGAGCGCATCCGGGTCCAGCCGCAACCCCGCATTTTCAGCGCAGCTCAGCAGCAGCCGTTCCAGTTCGGGCTTGGGAATCGCCGCCACCCGCTGCGGCGCGATATGCCTGCGCAGCGAGGGGTGGGCCGCGATCAGCCCGTCCACGTCGCCCGCAATGCCGACCAGCACGACCTGAACCGGCGAATGAATGTCGGTCAGCAGTTTGAGCAGGGTGGCGACATCGGCCTTCGCCTCTTCCGATCGCACCCGGTCATATTCGTCCAGGATCAGGATGGACCTTTGCCGCACATCCTCCACCAGCAGGGCGGCGAGGCGGGTGACGTCCAGCGGCTCGCTCATCATCTTGCGCGCGCGTTCCTGCCCGGCCGCGCTCATCGGCAGTTCGGTGAGGAAGGGGCGGAACAGGGAGTCGAAATCAGCGTCGCCGCTGGCCGAGCCATAAAGGGCGATGCAGCCCGCTTCGTCGGCAAGGTCGCCGAACACGCGGGCGAGCGAGGTCTTGCCCGATCCGCGCGTGCCGAAGATGACGGCATGCTTGCGCTGGACCACGATCGCTTCGACCAGCCGCTCAAGTTCATTGTTGCGCCCGGCGAGGCCATGGCGGTCGGACACGGGCATGGCGGTGTTGAAGGCGTTGTAGATGGAATCGCGGCGCAGGCTGATCGGTTTGATCGGCGCGGCCATCGCGCCCATCGACAGGGGACGCGGCGCGCCGTCCTGCTCCTCCTGCGCGGCGGGGCGGAAGCCGGGCTGCACCGGCGTGTCGAGCAGCAGCGGGGGCTGCGCGGGCGGAATTTCGCGCGATGGACTTATGCCGTCATTGGCGCGCGACAATCCGCGCCGGAAGGACATGAGCCAGTCCAGCATGCCGCTGGGGCGGTCTTGCACGAAGCCATGGTCGATTGCGGTCAAAACAGCTTCTCCCGGATGATGAGGACGTCCTCAGGCTGGACGGGATCGTCGAGATTGGCCTGGATTTCCTTGCCCGCGCGGCGGACCTTGATGCGCTTGGTCGATCCGGCGAGCGTCGGCCCCCCGGCAAGCGCCAGCGCCTGGCGGAAGCTCTGGCCCGGCACATAGGCGAAGGCGCCGGGGTCCTGCACCTGGCCGTAGACATAGACCTTCTCGGCAGGGGGCACGAACAGGATGTCGCCGGGTTTCAGGACGCGGTTGGCGCCAGCGCTCATGTCGGCAAGCGAGATGCGCACCGGGCCGCTGCCGTCGGCGGGGGTGAGAACGACGGCGTTCGCGCCCGCCGTGGTCGATCCGCCAGCCTTCGCCAGCATGGACGCGACGGTATAGTTGCGGTCGAGCGGATAGTTGCCCGCCTGCGGCACATTGCCCAGCACGGTGACGAAGCGGCTGACGAAATTGCTCACCTCCACATTCACGGACGGGCTGGTGAGATAGCCGCCCGCCGCATAGCTGGACGCGATCGCCTGCGCCAGTTGCGAGGTCGTCTTGCCGCGCGCGGAAATCGGGCCGATCAGCGCGAGGGTGACGGTGCCGTCCGCCTTGATGCGCGTGGTCGAGGACAGGTCGGGCTGGCCGAAGACGGAGATCTTTACCTCATCATCCGGGCCGAGCAGATAGCCCGCATCCGCCGCCGGAGCGGCTGGCGCGGTTGCGGCCGCCGGGTCAGGCGCCGCCGCGGCCGGTGCCGTCTGGGCAACGGCGCCAAGGGGAGCCGCCAATGCCAGGCCTGCCGAGAGGGTTTTGAGGAGGATTTCTGCTTTCACAGCGCAAGCTCCTGCTTGTTCGTTCGAGGTCAAAATCGGAGCGCCGCGCCCAGCGTCACCTGCGTGCCGCTGAAATCGGCGACGCTGGTGTCGGTGCGGCGGACATAATGCTGCGCGTCCAGCGCCACTTCGGCGCGGTCGGACAGTTTACGCTTCAATGTGCCGCCGAAACGGCGATTGCGGTCGGCCGTGATGGAGAAGGGACGCAACGCAGCATCCTGCCGGAATTTGCGCCTTTCCCATTCCGCATAGAGCCCGGCGGAGGTCAGTTCCGAAATGGCGAATTCGCCCTGTATCCGGTGGCGGGTGCGGACGGCGAAGCCGCTGGCGATCAGGCTGTCGTTGACGATGCCCCGCTGCGTCGTCGCGGTGAGCTTGAGGCGCGGGACGATACTGCTCGACAGGCTGACATTCCAGCCAAGGCCGTCATAGCTGCCGACCGCATCGGAATCGCTTTCCACGTCCAGCCAGCGGACGTCCGCGTCGATCTGGGTCAGCGGGGAGACGCTCCGCTTGAAGGTGACGCCCCAACTGTCGATCCGGTTTTCGACCCCCAGCTTTTTGCGGTCGCTGTTCACCCGTTCGTAAAAGGCGGTGATCGTGCCGAGGCTGGGCTTGTAATAGCCGACGCCGCCCAAGAAGCTGTCGCTGGTCTGATCGGCATAGTCGAACGCATCGGCATTGCGCGTCATGTCGCGGCGATAGCTGGCGACGGGGAAGAAGCCCGGCCGCTCGCAACTGAGATCAGCGCCGAAGGTGGTGAAGCGTTGCAGATTTTCCGTCTGCTGGTTGAGATCGCCATAGTCGGCGCGCTGCTGGCGGTAGGAGGCGAGAGGCGTGATGGAGCAGGTCGCGCCGAAGCGGATCACGGCCCTGGCTTCGGTGTCGATCCTGACCTTGCTGCGCTGGCCCTCCGATATGAAGCGGTCGTAACCAACACGTCCGCGCAGCAGCAGGTCGTGGCGGCCGATCGGCTTGCCATAGGTGAGTTCGACCCAAGGGGTGACGATCAGGTCGGCGGTCGGGTCCTCGACCCGGTCGTCCACGCGATAGACGTTGTCGTCATAGAGAATGTCGAGGCCAGCGGTCGCGTTAAGACCCATGGTCTTGATGCGGGCAGCGTCATCGATCGCATTGGTTTGCGGACCGGTTGTTTGTGCGCACAATGATGCCGGAGCGCCCGCAGCAACAACGGTGCCAGCCAGCGCCGCCATTGCGGCGCCCGACCAGCCAGGCGGCTGTTTTGCGGGCGCAAAAAGCCGTTTCCGAAAGCACGGAATTACTGGATTATTCAAACGCAGACCCTTTATTGCATTGCAGCAACTGAGGTCATGCTAGTCCGATTTTCAGGCAAAACGAACCACTGCGGATGCAGTTGGTCGCGTCAATGCAACGGCTCGGTTGGTCGCAAAAAGGGCCCGCAGTCCCGGGCGTTAACCAGGTCCGAAGTTGTTAATCTGGGAGCAAGCTAAACAGCGTGCCCGGCGGTCAGAAGATGAGATAGGCGAGTCCCGCCACGACTCCAATGAAGGTGAGGATGCCCGCCCAGCGCGACAGGATTTCCACGCCGCGATCGCAGCGATCAGCCAGGGATGAAGCGGGAAGGGCAGCCGGGCGGATCGCCTCTGCCTCATGGCTACGGCCCGGAGAAGGCTGCGCCACGGCAACCGCTGCAAAATCATCTGCCACGTTCTGATGTCCGCCCTGTTCGTGATGACGGACATATCCGATTTCAGGGTTAACAAATAGTTGTCAGGGTGCGGGAAACGTCATCATTTCATCGCAAAAAAGTGCCCGGCGCTGAAGGGCAGCGCCGGGCGAAGGCGGGGGAAGCAGGGAAGCGGGATCAGTAGGCGTTTCTGTGCACCAGCACGTTGAACGTCCCGATCAGGATGGCGATGTCGCGCATCAGGCTCCATCCATGCAGATATTCAAGGTCAGCCTCGACACGGTTCAATATGTCGCGGCGGGTTTCGGTCGCGCCGCGGAAACCCCTGATCTGGGCGAGGCCGGTAATGCCGGGCTTGAGCGCGTGGCGGTGCCAATATTGACGGTCGACCTGCCAGAACAACTGTTCTTCGGCGGTCGATCCCAGCGCATGGGGGCGGGGGCCGACGAGGCTCATTTCGCCCAGCAGGACGTTGATGAGCTGGGGCAGTTCATCGATGCTTGTCTTGCGGATGAAAGCCCCGACCCGCGTGATCCGGTCATCGTCGCGACGCGTGGATGCAGCGCCCGCAGCGTCGCACTGTTCCACCCGCATGCTGCGGAATTTGAGGATGTGGAACAGGCGGTTGCCCCGGCCGATCCGCTCCTGCTTGAAGAAGACGGGCCCCGGCGAATCCAGCCGGATGGCGATGGCGATGACGATCATCAGCGGCGACAGCGCGATCAGCAGCGGGACGGTGATGGCGATGTCCAGCAGCCGCTTCTTCGCCCGGTTCGCAAGGTTCAGCGGACCGCGCGCCACCACCAGCGTGGGCACGCCACGGCAATTTTCGACGGCCAGCGGCGCCATGGGATCGAGTTCGGGGACGATGATCTCACCCAGGATATTCGCGCCCTTGAGCATCTGTGCCCAATCCGCTTTCCGGTCGGCGGGACAGGAAATGACAACCCGGTCATAACCGTGCAGCAAAGTGCCAAGCCGGTGCAGCATATAGGGATCGTCCAGATCCGCCTTGATCCCTATGGCGGCGGCATCGACCAGGATCATGCTGTTGACATCGTCCGGGATGACGCCGTCGTCGATGATCAGCAGTTGCGCGAAGAGGTTGTCGCTGAAATTCCGCCTGACCGAATGAACGATGAGCAGGCGTTGCAGCACCAGGAGCGTCCCGCTGCACAATATGCCTGTCGAGATGCCGAGCCGCGACAGATCGCCGGTGGCCTTGAGCGAAAAGACGACCAGCAGGAAGATCAGCAGCGTGCCCGCAAAGGCCATCAGCGCGCTGCGCAGCGAGCAGGTCAGGCGCGTGAGGCATTCGGGATTATAGGCCTGGTTGTGAAAGGCGACGATGCCATAGGCGGCCATGCCCCCCGCAAGCGGTTGCCAGATGTCCCCGGAAAACAGGGGAACACCCGCAATGCGCAGCCCGGCAGCGAAGCCCGCGGCCAGAGCCGCCATGTCCGCCAACAGCATCAGCAGGCAGAGCCCGAGCCGGACGTTCCGCTGCACCGCGGCTGTTGCTGGCTGGCGACTTGGGGAACCCTCTATCGCCAGATCAATTTTCGACATCTGCAACCCTTTTTATGTCGTGACGTCATTGCGCAGCATGTCCCTTTCGGAACCGCTTGCTTTCATCAGACATCCGCAGCCCTGTTCTTTATGTTGCGGAGCAGCAGGGCATAAATGTTCGGGGCCGGCAATCGGGCGTGGGACGCGCGGACCATCTTTTCCGATGATCCGTTGAGTCCCGGAGATGTGCCGCCCCGCAAATGCGGCCAACGGAATTCCCGATGTGCTGCATTGCACCGAAGCGTTAACCAACACACGGACGAATCAGGGGAAAATCATCCGGGAAAGGGGATCAGCCGAAAATCCACCAGCCGATCGCCGCGATCGCCAGCGCGAGGACGGCAGGCCCGGCCCAGCGCGAAAGTAGCTGAACCCCTGCTTCGGCCCGGTCATGCGACATATGCCACCACCGCGCGGGCCGATCCTGTCCGGACACGTCAGGGGAGATGGCGTCGTGCCGGGGCGCGCCTTGCAGCTCCGCCGCTGGCGAAGCTTTGTCATGCGTGTCAGGCGACAAGTCCATCATTTGCAGGGCCCCAGGCGCCGGTTGCGCTCATATGATCCGAGATAGCGCCAGTCTGCCGGATTTTGAAGGGCCAGGAGCAATTTCCTGTGGGCAAAGATAATGTATAACAGATGTTAAGGCTGTTCTGAAAAGGGACAGCTAACATATTCAGATACATAGGCTTGGTGGCCGGGGTTTATCTGGATCAATTTGTTTCGAGCTTGTCATCAACTCCATCGAATGACTTAGTGGCAGGCGCAGGCATTTGCCCGCATTGCGACCCAAACTGCCCCGCTTCGGTTCTGCGAAGCGGGGCTTTTCGCGAGCGCGGTCGCAGACCGGCGCATGGAGCGTGCAGGCTCCGTTGAACCCGCCAGACCGGCGGACCGTCGCACTTCCCTTCTGCTGAAGGCGGCGGTTATGCAGGGGATCGGCTCCCTCCGGCACCCAGCAGATTGCTCATTCTTCCCATGAAATTTCCCCGCTTATTCTCTTCCTCGGCCTGTGACATGGCCATCGATCTTGGCACCGTGAATACCGTCATCTACGTGCGCGACCGGGGCATCGTGCTGAACGAGCCGTCGGTCATCGCCATCGAAACGCAGCAGGGGACGCGCCGGGTCAAGGTGGTCGGCAACGAAGCCAAGCTGATGATGGGCAAGACGCCTGCCAATATCCAGGCGATCCGGCCGCTGCGCGACGGCGTCATCGCCGACATCGAGGTGGCGGAGCAGATGATCAAGCATTTCATCGACAAGGCGCTGAACGGCAGCAGGTTCGGGCGGCGTCATGAGGTGGTCGTCTGCGTTCCTTCGGGATCGACGATGGTGGAGCGGCGCGCGCTGCGCGATGCGGCATCGAACGCGGGCGCGGCGCGCGTCCAGCTTATCGAGGAACCGATGGCGGCGGCGATCGGGGCGGAACTGCCCGTCACCGAACCGCGCGGCGCGATGGTCGTGGACATAGGCGGCGGCACCACCGAGGTCGCCGTGCTTTCGCTGCGCGGGGTCGCCTACAGCAATTCGGCGCGCGTGGGGGGAGACCGGCTGGACGAGGCGATCGCGTCGCATATCCGCCGCAGCCACAATCTGATGATTGGCGAAGCGACATCGGAACGGGTCAAGTGCGAGATCGGCGCCGCGACCGTGCCGGATGGCGAAGGGCGGCGCATGATCGTCAAGGGCCGCGATCTGGTGAACGGACGTCCGGCGGAAATGACCATCAGCGAAACCGAGATCGCCGAAGCGCTCGCTGAGCCGGTCGGCCAGATCAAGATGGCGGTCATGACCGCTCTGGAACAGACCGCGCCGGAACTGTCGGCCGACATCATCGAGGAAGGGATCACCCTGACCGGCGGCGGGGCGCTGCTGCGGCGGCTGGACGAAGCGCTGATGGATGCGACCGGGTTGCCGGTGAAGGTCGCCGACAGCCCGCTGATCTGCGTGGCGACGGGCGCGGGCAGGGCGCTGGAAGACAGCGCCTATGAGGGCGTGCTGACGCAGTCCTGAGGTAATGCGGGGCGGGTTATTCGCTCCCGCTCCGCTTGGCCATCGCGCCTGATCATGAACTATTTTTCATGTTCCGCCCATCGGCGGGTCAACTGAGCCGGTCTAATGACGGGTGCGGCCATGGTGCATGGCCACACAGGTGAGAGGCGGCATTTACCCCTGTTAATGCCGCCTCTCCAATCCTTCGAACGGGACAATGGACAGGCCAGTCTTTTATGATGCCAGCGGACGCCGCCGCCGCCTGACGCTGCCTGCCATAGCTGTCATGCTGGCCGCCATATTGGCGGCTGCAATCGCCTTTGCCGCGACGATCGTGAATGTGCCGGTGCCTCCGGCCATGCCTTTGCGGATGGAGCGGCCCCGGCCTGAGGGGATCGGCCAGCGGCTGGGCCGTTTCGGCGCGTCGCTGCGGCGGGAGATTGCGGGATGGCTGCCGCGCGGCGGGCATGGAGCGGGCCGCCCGCCCGTACGGGTCGCCTTCTACGTGCCGTGGGACGATGCGAGCAAGGCGTCGCTGCGCCAGCATATCGGGCAGATCGACTGGGTGGCGCCATCGCTGCTGTCCGTCACCGGACCGGCGCACCGGCTCCGCGTGACGGCGGACCCGGTCTTCGCATCCATATTGCGGACGGCGCGGCACCGGCCGCGCGTGATGCCGGTCGTGCAGAATGTCGAGAATGGCGACTGGGACGGAGAAGGGACCGCGCGCCTGCTGCATGATCGCGGCGCGGCGGACCGCTGGCTGAAGCAGCAGCTTCTTCCCGCGCTGAAGGCGCTCCATGCGTCAGGCGCCGTCTTCGACCTGGAGGCGCTGCCGGGGCGGGCGCAGGGCGATTATCTGCGGTTCCTGAGACATGCGGGCGCTGTGCTGCATGAACGGCATCTCCAATCGATGCTGACCGTGCCGGTGGACGACAGGACATGGGACCTGCGCGCCTATGGGCGGGTGGCGGACCGGCTGATCCTGATGGATTATGACCAGCATTATATCGGGCAGAATGCCGGGCCGATCGCCGCCCAGCCCTGGTTCGTGGAGAGGCTGCGCGCGGCGCTGACCAAGGTTTCGGCGGACAAGGCGATCGTCGCCGTGGGGAACTATGCCTATGACTGGACCGAGCATGGGGGCCTCGCCAACGCCCTGTCGATCGAGGATGCATGGCTTTCCGCCCATGATGCGGGCGCGCCGGTGCGCTTCGATCCGGCAAGCGGCAACGCCACCTTCGATTATCAGGAGGATGGGCGGGTCCATCATGTCTGGATGCTGGACGCGGCGAGCGCGTGGAACCAGATCCGCGCGGTGAAGCTGGCGGGCGCGGGCGGGATCGCGCTGTGGCGGCTGGGGTCGGAAGATCCGGGATTCTGGGCGGCGCTGGCCGGGCGCGCGGGGGGGCTGGGCCGCCTTACGAGCTTCAATTCGGTCGATGTCGAGGGCAATGGCGAGCTATTGCGCATCGACGATGTGCCTACGATGGGACATCGGACCGTGCAGATGGGGTCGGGCAGGGCCAAGGGCCTGATCGTCGACGAACGCTATGCCAGCCTGCCGACGCCCTATGTGATCCGCCGGACGGGCTATCGGCCGCGCCTTGTCGCGCTGACATTCGATGACGGGCCGGACGCGGTGTGGACCCCGCCGATCCTGCGCATCCTGAAGGCCGCTCATGTCCCCGCGACTTTCTTCGTCATCGGTGAGAATGCGATGATGCATCCCGGCCTGCTGCGCCAGATCGTCGCGCAGGGCAGCGAGATCGGCAATCACAGCTACACCCATCCCAACATGGCGGAAGTGTCGCCGCGCGGCATCTCGCTGGAGCTGAACGGGACTCAGCGGCTGGTCGAGGCCTATACGGGCCGGGCGATGAGGCTGTTCCGCGCGCCCTATTTCGGCGACGCCGAACCGACCACGGCGGACGAGATCGGCCCCGCGCTGGAGGCGCAGAAGGCGGGATATCTGAATGTCGGGCTGCATGCCGATCCGGGCGACTGGACGCGGCCGGGCGTGGACGCCATCGTCGACCGGACGGTGCGGCAGGTGGAAGCGGGCGACGGCGATCGTTCCGCGCAGGTCGTGCTGTTGCATGACAGCGGCGGGGACCGGGCGCAGACCGTGGCGGCGCTGCCCCGGATCATCAGGACGCTGGAGGCGAAGGGCTATCGCTTCGTCACGGCATCGGCGCTGGCGGGGCTGAGCCGGGCGCAGGTCATGCCGCCCGTCAGTGGCGCGGACCTTGCGGCGGTGCGCATCGATGTGGGCATGTTCCTGATCTTCGCGGCGATCGTCGTGGCGCTCAAATGGCTGTTCTTCGCCGTCATCCTGTTCGGCATGGGGCGGGCGGTGATGCTGGCGGCGCTGGCGCTGCGCAGCCGCGCGCCGTCCGTGCGGATCGATCCGCCGCCGGTCATGCCGGGCCAGTTCGTGTCCGTCATTATTCCCGCCTATAATGAGGCGAAGGTGATCGAACAGTCGATCCGCCGGGTCCTTGCCAGCCGTGACGTGACGCTGGAGGTCATTGTCGCCGACGACGGATCGACCGACGAAACGAGCGTCATCGTCGCCCGCGCCTTTGCCGGTGACGAGAGGGTGCGGCTGCTCACGCTCACCAACGGCGGCAAGGCGGCTGCGCTCAACCGGGCGCTCAGGATCGCCAATGCGCCGATCATCGTCGCGCTGGATGCCGACACGCAGTTCGAGGAAATGACGATCGCGCGGCTCGCCCGCTGGTTCGCGGACGAGCGGGTCGGTGCGGTCGCGGGCAATGCGATGGTCGGCAACCGCGTCAACCTGGTCACGCGATGGCAGGCGGTCGAATATGTGACGGCGCAGAATCTGGAGCGCCGCGCCTTTGCCCGGTTCGGCGCGATCACGGTCGTGCCGGGAGCGGTGGGCGCGTGGCGGCGGGCGGCGCTGGACGCGGTAGGCGGATATCCGCTGGACACGCTGGCGGAGGATCAGGACCTGACGATCGCGGTGCAGCGCGCTGGCTGGCAGGTCGCCTTCGACACGGACGCGGTGGCATGGACCGAAGCGCCGGAAGGTTTCCGCGCGCTCGCCAGGCAGCGGTTCCGCTGGGCCTATGGCACGCTGCAATGCCTGTGGAAGCATCGCAGCATCTGGCGTGACGGCCATCCGGCCGGGCTGGCGTGGGTGGGATTGCCGCAGGCGTGGCTGTTCCAGATCGGCTTTGCGATCGTGTCCCCGATCATAGATTTGGCGCTGCTGGTCAGCGCCATCGACACGGCGGTGCGGGTGCATCAGCATGGCTGGGCGCAGACGGAAAGCGACGTGCTGCGCATGGCGGTTTACTGGCTGGTCTTCACCGCGATCGACCTGGCATGCGGCGCCGTCGCCTACCGGCTGGAACCGCGCGAGCGGCGATATCCGGCGCTGCTGCTGCTGGCGCAGCGGATCGTCTACCGCCAGATCATGTATGGCGTGGTCATCCGGGCGGTGGGCATCGCGATATTGGGGCCATGGGTCGGCTGGGGCAAGCTGGAGCGGACGGGGAATGTCGCCACGGCGGGAAGCCGGGCAGCCGCGCTGGAAGGCGGCGCGACGCCATGACGAAAGTGGTTCGCGGCCTGCTGGGGCTGGCCGCCGCGATGCTGGCCGCTTTCTGGTATATCGGCTATATAGGCGGTCCGCTGTTCGGGGTGCTGCCCGCGCGGGCGATGCCGCAGCACCCGCGCGCGGTGGCGCTCTATCTGTCGGGAGACATGGGGTTTCATGCGGGGCTTGGACCGGACATCGCGGAACGGCTCAACCGGCGCGGCATCAGCATCGTCACGGGAAACAGCCTGCATTTCTTCCGCACCCGGCGGACGCCCGAAGAGACGGGCGCGATGATCGCGGAGGGCCTGCGCCGCGCGATCCGGCTGGACCCCGGCGCGCCCCTGCTGTTGCTGGGCCAGTCCTTCGGCGCGGATGTGATCGCGCCATCGCTGCCCTATGTGCCGACCGCGCTGCGCAAGCGGATCGCTTTTGTCGGGCTGGTGGTGCCGGGGGCGACGCGGGAATGGCGCGCGTCGCCATCGGAGATATTCTCGATCGGCGAGCCGGAGGAAAATGCGGTGACCGCCGCGCGGCGCCTTAGCTGGACGCCGCTGCTCTGCCTCTATGGGCGGGAGGAGCAGGCCAGCCTGTGCCCCGCGCTGGGGCAGAATAATGCGACCGTGATCGGGTTGCCGGGCGGGCATGAGCTGAACGACGACGCGGACGCCGCGAGCGCGGCGATATTGCATGCGATGGACCGTGCGCTGTCCCGCGCAGGCCGGGCCTGATGAACTTCACCAGCGTTGGGAACTGGATGCGCAGGCGCAAGGCGGCGCTGGCGATCGCGGCCACGCTGCTGGTGGCGGTGCTTGGCTTCGCCGCGCTCCACCATCTGCTGGCCGAAGTGCGGGCGAGCGATTTCCGGTCGGCGTTCCGCGCCATCCCGGCAAGGGCCATTGCGCTGTCCATCGCCTTCACCATCCTCAGCTATCTGGCGCTGACCCTGTATGACCATGTCGCGCTGCATATCGTGGGCAAGCGGCTGAAATGGCGGACGGCGGCGCTCGCTTCCTTTTGCAGCTATACGCTCAGCCACAATCTGGGGCTGTCGCTGCTGACCGGCGGGTCGGCGCGGCTGCGCATCTATGGCGCGGCGGGACTGCGGCCGAGCGACATAGCGCGGGTGATCGCTTCGGCGGGGCTGGCCTTCTGGAGCGGCGTCATCACCATGGCCGCGCTGATGATGGTGGTTCATCCTGCCGCATTGACGCTGGGGGGCGTGGCGATCAGCGCGGGGATGCAGCGGGCCATCGGCTGTATCCTCCTGTTCGCCGCGATGGTTCTGCTGGCGGCGCTGGGGCGGCGGCCCAGGCCGATCGGGCTGTGGGGATGGAGTCTGGCGCTGCCGACCCGCGCCCAGGCGGCCGCGCAGATCGGCGTCGCCTGCATCGACCTGATGCTGGCGAGTGCGGCGCTGTTCGTGCTGGTGCCGAATGTCAGCCTCAGCCTCTATCCGCTTTTCTTCCTCAGCTATGCGATGGCGATCATCGTGGCGCTGGTGAGTCATGTGCCGGGCGGCGCTGGCGTTTTCGAGGCGGTGATGCTGGCGGCGCTCCCCCAACTGGACAGGCCGGGCCTGTTGGCGGGGTTGGTCGCCTACCGGGTGATCTATTATATTGTCCCGCTGATCGTTGCGGCGATGCTGCTGGCCTTGCACGAGGGGCGGGCGTGGCGGCGGCCGGTCAGCCGGATATGGGATGGCGCGGAACTGGTGGTGCGCGGGATAGCGCCCGCCATGCTGGCCGCGCTGGTGGCGGTCGGTGGGGCGCTGCTGCTGGTGTCCGGCTCCCTGCCCGCGATACCGGCGCGGTTCAGGGCGTTGAGCGGGATCGTGCCCATGCCCTTTGTCGAGGCGTCCCACCTGGCGGCGAGCGTCATCGGGGCGGTGCTGATCCTGCTGGCGGCGGGGCTGTACCGCAGGCTGGACGGCGCATTCTGGCTGACGCGGCTGCTGCTGCTGTCGGGCGCGGTCTTTTCGATGATGAAGGGGCTGGATTATGAGGAGGCCATCATCCTGCTGGTGATCGCCGCCGTGCTGCAAGCCAGCCGCCGCGATTTCTACCGCACGACCAGCTTCACCTCCGCCGTGCTGTCCAGGGAATGGATCGCGGCATTGTCGATCGCGGTCGGCATTTCGATCTGGATCGGCTTTTTCGCGTTCCGGCATGTGGATTATCAAAGCGACCTGTGGTGGCAGTTCGGCCGCCATCACGACGCTTCGCGATTCCTGCGGGCGGCGCTGGCGACCGGCGTGGTCGTGATCGGTGCGGCGGTTTGGGCGATGATGCAGCCCGCCGCGCAGCGCGGGGACGAGGATTGCGGATCGGCGAGCGGGACGGCGCTGGCGCTGGCGCGGCGGACCGAAGCCTTTCTGGCGCTGACCGGCGACAAGCGTTTCCTGACCTCTCCCACCGGCAGGGCGTTCCTGATGTATCAGGTGCAGGGGCGAAGCTGGATCGTCATGGGCGATCCGGTGGGCGACCCGGCGGAATGGGCGGACCTGCTGTGGCGGATGCGGGAAAGGGCGCATGCGGCGCAGGGATGGCTGCTGCTCTATCAACTGAGCATGGATGCGCTGCCGCTGGCCATCGATCTTGGACTGTCGATCGTCAAATATGGGGAGGAGGCGCGGGTCGACCTGACGCGGTTCAGCCTGGACGGCCCGGCGGCCCGGCCGCTGCGCCATGCGG
>NZ_ATHO01000019.1 GCF_000445065.1 Sphingobium quisquiliarum P25
ATCCAGCTCGGCGCCTATGGTAGCCAGTCGGGCGCGCGTGACGCCTGGGCGCGCCTGTCGAAGCGCTTCGCCTATCTGGCCCCGCTCACCATGTCGGTCGAACCTGCGGAGGTCGGGGGCAGCACCCTCTATCGCCTGCGGGCGACGGCCGGGGCCCAGGCCAGCACGATATGCGGCCGGTTGAAGGTCGCGGGGGAAAGCTGCCTCGTCGTCAACTGACGGCGGGCGGACGCCGATAAAGTCCTTCGACAGGGCGCATTGCAGCCGCTACCATCATCATCATGAAACCCGTGATCTTCGGCCTGTCAGGCGAGACGCTCACCGCTGACGAGCGCGCCTTCTTTTCCGATGCGCAGCCCGCAGGCTATATTCTCTTCCGCCGCAACATCGCCGGTCGCCAGCAGCTTCGCGCCCTGACCGGCGATCTGCGCGCGCTGCACGGCCGGGACGACCTGCTGATCATGATCGATCAGGAAGGGGGACGCGTTGCCCGGATGCAGGCCCCCGTCTGGCCCAGCTTTCCCCCGGCGGCGGTGTTCGACCGGCTCTATGATATCGCGCCGTCCAGCGCCATCGCCGCCGCCCGCGCCAATGCGCACGCCATCGCGCTGACCCTGTCCGAAGCAGGCATCACCGTCGACGCGCTGCCGCTGCTGGACGTGCGGCAGGAGGGGGCGAGCGACATCATGGGCGACCGCACCTTCGGCGCGGAACCGATGCGCGTGGCGGCATTGGGCCGCGCGGTTATCGAAGGGCTGGAAAGGGGCGGCGTCGTCGGCATCGTCAAGCATATGCCGGGGCATGGCCGCGCGCTGGTCGACAGCCATCTCGACCTGCCGGTCGTCACCGCCAGTGAAGAGGAGTTGCTGACCGACCTCGCACCGTTCCAGACGCTGAAGGACGCGCCGATCGGCATGACCGCCCATGTCGTCTATACCGCCTGGGACCCGGACCTGCCCGCCAGCCTCTCCCCGTCCGTCATCGGCACGATCATCCGCAAGCGGATCGGCTTTGACGGCCTGCTGATGTCGGACGATCTGGACATGAAGGCGTTGAGCGGCAGCATCCCCGAACTGGCCGCCGCCTGCGTGGCCGCGGGGTGCGACCTTGCGCTCAATTGCTGGGGGCGGATGGACGACATGATCGGGATCGCCAATCTGCTGCCGGATATCAGCGCGCAGGCAAAGGGGCGGCTCGATCGTGCGATGGCGCGGGCCAGCCTGGACAAGGACGGCCCGCCGCTGGAACAGCTTCTCGCCACGCGCGACGCCCTGCTGGCGGCGGTGCCTGCGTGATCGGGCGTCCACCCTTTTCCTGCGCGATCAGGACTCTAGATCAGTCAGTAGAAAGAACCGCCTTTCGCCGCCGGAACACGGTCATGGGCAGGGCCTGCTGAACATGGAAGACCTCTTCACCCCCGCGCCGGTCCCGCGCGCCGATGTGCTGACGGTCAGCTTCGAAAGCTGGGAAGGGCCGCTCGACCTGCTGCTGGCGCTGGCGCGGTCGCAGAAGGTCGACCTGCGCGAAATTTCGATCCTGGCGCTGGTCGAACAATATCTCGCCCATATCGAAGGCGCGCGGAAGCTGAAGCTGGAGCTTGCCGCCGACTATCTGGTGATGGCGGCGTGGCTCGCCTATCTGAAATCGGCGCTGCTGCTCCCGCGCGAGGCGCAGCCGGAGCCCGGCCCGGAAGAACTGGCGCTGCGCCTGCAATTGCGGCTGCAACGGTTGCAGGCGATGCGCGAAGCGGGCGCCCGGCTGATGGCGCGCGACCGGGTCGGCCGCGATGTCTTCGTGCGTCCCCGGCCAGAGGGGTTGCGCATGGTCCGCCGCGCCAAATGGGCGGCCAGCCTCTACGACCTGCTGCAATGCTATGGCCAGATCCGCGCCCGCACCCAGCCGGTGGTGCATATGGTCGCGGCGCGGCCGGTGATGACGCTGGACGAAGCGATCCAGCGGGTCGGAACGCTGCTGGGCGGGGCGATCGACTGGACGGCGCTGGAAGCCTTCCTGCCCAGCGATCAGGACGGGCCGATGGCGAAAACGGCGCTGGCGAGCAGCTTCGTCGCGGCGCTGGAACTGGCGCGGCAGGGGCGGCTGGAAATCCAGCAGGAGGGGATTTTCGAGCCGATCTACCTGCGCGCGGCCCTTCCCGATCCAGGCGGAGCCAGCCTGCTGTGATGCAGGAGCCTGACGATTTCCTGCGCGCGGTCGAAGCCGCTCTGTTCGTGGCGGAACATCCGCTGTCGCTGGCAGAGTTGCGTCAGCATGTCGGCGACGCCGGAGATCTTCCCGCGGCGCTGGCGGCGCTCGCGGACCATTATGCCGGGCGCGGCGTCAATCTGGTGGAGCGGGGCGGGCGCTGGCATTTCCAGACCGCCGCCGACCTTGCCCACATCCTGCGGCGGGAAAAGGACGAGACGCGCAAGCTGTCCCGCGCGGCGATGGAGACGCTGGCCATCATCGCCTATCATGAACCCGTAAGCCGCGCCGAAATAGAGGCCATTCGCGGCGTTCAGGTGGCGAAGGGCACGCTGGACGTGCTGATGGAAGCGGGGTGGGTCCGTCCGGCGGGACGGCGCGAGGTGCCGGGCCGTCCGCTCATCTATGCGACGACGGTAGAATTTCTGTCACATTTCGGCCTTAGCAGCCGCCGTGACCTTCCTGGACTGGACGATCTGCGCGCTGCCGGGCTGCTCGATCCTGTCGATCTTGCGCTGGAGGGGCTGGGCTCTCAATCCGTTCTGGAAAATGATGAGGAAGAGGCCTAGATAGGTTTCGTTTCAGGAGTACGTTCACATGGGTTCCTTTTCGCTGATGCACTGGGTCATCGTCCTCCTGGTGGTCATGCTGCTGTTTGGTGGCGGCCGGATTTCCGGCCTGATGGGCGACGTCGCCAAGGGCATCAAGAGCTTCAAGAAGGGCATGGCCGACGACGATGACGACATCGCTCCCGCCAAGCCCGCGACCCGGATCGAAGGACATCGCGTGCCCGAACAGGACGCGCCGAGCGGCACGGAAGAAAAGACCAAGGCCTGACCCCTTCTGCCGGGCGGTAGACGCGCATGTTCGATATCGGTTCGTCCGAACTTCTGCTGATCGTGATCGTCGCGGTGGTCGTGATCGGTCCCAAGGATCTGCCGCGCGCCCTGTACAAGGTGGGGCAGATCGTGGGCAAGGCGCGGGGGATGGCCCGCCACTTCCGCACCGGCATCGATGCGATGGTGCGCGAGGTGGAGCTGGAGGAACTGGAAAAGAAGTGGGCTGACCAGAACCGCCGGATCATGGAAGAACATCCGCCCGAAACGCATGCGGCGTCTGACGCGCAGCCTGCATCCGCTTTTCCGGGCGAGGCTGCCGCGCCGTCATCGCCGCCGCCCTTTGTCGCGCAATCCGCTCCGGTCGCGCCTGCGCCGCCCCCGGCGGCCGCACCGGCCAGCGAAGGCCCCCCCTATCTCGCGGCGCAGCCCGGCACGAAGGGCGACACGGCCGCATGAAGGATATTGACGACAGCAAGGCGCCGCTGCTCGACCACCTGATCGAGCTGCGGGGACGGCTCCTGAAATGCGTGTGGGCGTTGTTCATCACCGGCGCGATCTGCTTTTATTTTTCCGACCATCTCTTCGCCTTCCTGGTCCACCCGCTCAAGGAAGCCTTTGGCGATGGCGGCGGGCGGCTGGTCTATACCAAGCTGTATGAAGCCTTTTTCGTGCAGGTGAAGGTCGCGATCTTCGGCGCTTTCTGCCTGTCCTTCCCGATCATCGCGAACCAGCTTTGGGCCTTTGTCGCGCCGGGCCTCTACGCCAAGGAAAAGAAGGCGCTGCTGCCCTTCCTGATCATGACGCCCGTGCTGTTCCTGATGGGCGCGAGCCTTGCTTATTATGTGGTGATGCCGACCGCCTTCCACTTCTTCCTGCAATTTCAGGGATCAAGCGGCGGGCTGGCGGTGGAAGCGCTGCCGAGCACGGACGCCTATCTGACGCTGGTGATGCAGTTCATCCTTGCGTTCGGCATCAGCTTCCTGATGCCGGTGCTGCTGATGCTGCTCAACCGTGCGGGGTTTGTGAGCCGGGCACAGCTCATTGCTCTTCGCCGGTATATGATCGTCGCCGCGTTCGTCGCTGCGGCGGTGCTGACCCCGCCTGACGTGGTGTCGCAGCTCATGCTCGCCATTCCGCTGCTGCTGCTTTACGAGATCACGATCATCGCGATCTGGTTCACCGATCGGAAACAGGCCGCCGAGGCGGCGGAGCAGCCCGATCAGTCGGTGGAAAAGGGCTCGCCCTGAGGCAAGCCCTTCTCTGACGGATAGCTTCAGGGCTGGCTCAGTTCGCCGCGTCTTCCACAGCTTCGCCAGCGCTCTGCACGTCTTTGCCGGCGCCTTCCACCGTGTTGCAGGCCGCTACCATGAGAGAGCCGGTGAGCAGCAGGGCGGCAAGGATCTTCTTGGTCATGATCGTCTCCTTAGAAACTCAGCCGAGTGGACGTGCCAATTCGGCGGCGCAAGCAGAACCCGCGGGCACAGGATACGTTCCGCATCCGCAAATATCTTAGGATTGGGAGGGATGGCCCGAAAAATTCTGAGCCCGGAACGCGTCGGGGGGGGGAGATGCGTTCCGGGCTCATATTTTTTTGGATAGCAAGAGCGGGGGGCAAAAGATTTGCTATCCGGGCATTAGAACCCATGGTCGGCGGCTTTGGTTCCGCCAGTCTTCGAAAAATTCGAACTTTTTATATGCTCGTAAAATCAGCCACTTGTGAAAACATCCAACGGGGATGGCGAAAAAATCAGGCGCAATCGCGCGGACTGCGGCACGTTCAGATGCGTGGCCGTCCGCTGTTGCGATATTCGGGGCGGATGGTCGATTCAGGAAGGGCCGGTTCATCCTCTGGCGGACGGGTGACGGATGGTACGGGCAGGATGGCGGGCGCATCGGCCTTCGCCCAGTCATAGACGGGGGAAGCGATGACGGGCGCGGGCATCCAGGGCCGGGGAGCGGGGCCGGACTGATATTCCCGGCCGGAATAGGCGACGCGGAAGGCAGCGGGCGCTCCCTGGAAACCGGGCATGCGGTAGAAGATATGCGCGCCGATGATGGCGACCGGCCGCAGCGACGGCGCCCAGGAAGGCCTGACCGCCAGCGTGTGGTAGAAGGTGGCGAGGCCGACAGGGGCATAGACCTTGCCGGAAAGCGCCTCCTGCGCGATCCGCCTCGCGCGCGCCCAGCTTTGCCTGTCGCTGCCGCGCGTCATCGATCCATCGCAACTGAAGGTGAACTGGCAGCGCAGATCGGTGCGTTCCGACCCCTGATAGACGACCGCGCAGACGCTGTGCGGCCAGAGCGGGCTGCGCACGCGGTTGAGCACGACCTGGGCTACGGCGCGCTGGCCCTCTTCGGGTTCGTTGCCCGCCTCATAATAGATGGCGGAGGTAAGGCAGTTGAGCGCGCGATAGCTGTCGAGCGCGGTCGCGCCGCGAAAGGCGGTCGCGGGCGCGGCTTGCGCGGCGTCGAGCGTCAGCACGGCGGGATTCGCGCCGGGCTGCGGCGCGGG
>NZ_ATHO01000020.1 GCF_000445065.1 Sphingobium quisquiliarum P25
CAGCCGGTCGAATAAACCCTGAGTGAAGAAGAAGGCTGAACCGGGGAAATTCGCGCCCGGTTCCTCGGCCGGATCGGCCTGTATGGCGGCGTCGCCCAGCAGGTCGAGGGGCGCGGCCGTGATCAGGCGCGGCGCGGCGAGCGCCGCCAGCGCCAGCGCGGCGGTGATCCCATGCCTTATCCCTGCGTGCGGCATTGCCAAGCCATGTTCCTAGAAAATCGGCGAAAAATCGTATTCCGGCAAAAGCTTTAGAGCAAAAGCATTGCGATTTCCTGTGTGAATCCGGCCCTGTCCCGCAGCGGGACAATGCCGCGCCCAAAGCTTTACAAAGCTCTGCCAAGCCTCTCTTTTGCGCCGTCATCATTCCCTTGCTTGGCAAGGGTCATGTCCCTCCGCTATGCCAGCGCCATGCTGGTTCAAAAAGATAGCCTCGCCCTGATTGGCAACACGCCGATGGTGCGCCTTGCCGGACCTTCGGAGGAATCGGGCTGCGACATTTTCGCGAAATGCGAATTCGCCAATCCGGGCGCTTCGGTGAAGGACCGGGCGGCGCTGTTCATCGTCAACGATGCCGAGGAGAAGGGGCTGTTGCAGCCCGGCGGCACCATCGTCGAGGGGACGGCGGGCAATACCGGGATCGGGCTGGCGCTGGTCGCCAATGCCAAGGGGTACAAGACGATCATCGTCATGCCCGAAACGCAAAGCCGGGAGAAGATGGACACGCTGCGCGCCTTGGGCGCGGAACTGGTGACGGTGCCCGCCGCCGCCTATTCCAACCCCGGCCACTTCGTCCACACGTCCCGCCGCATCGCGGAGGAGACGGAGAATGCGATCTGGGCGAACCAGTTCGACAATATCGCCAATCGCAAGGCGCATATCGTCGGCACGGCGGAGGAAATCTGGACCCAGCTTGACGGGCAGATCGACGGCTTCACCTGCGCGGCGGGGACCGGCGGCACGATCGCGGGCGTGGGCCTGGGCCTCAAGGCGCATGACGAGAATATCACGATTGCGCTCACCGATCCTTATGGCGCGGCGCTCTACAACTATTATGCCCATGGCGAATTGAAGGCGGAGGGATCGTCCGTCGCCGAAGGCATCGGCCAGGGCCGCATCACCGCCAATCTGGAAGGCGCGCCGATCGACACGCAGTTCAGGATTTCCGACGAGGAGGGATTGCTGTGGGTCCGGCGGCTGCTGGCCGAAGAGGGGCTGTGCCTTGGCCTGTCGTCGGGCATCAACGTGGCGGGCGCGGTGGCGCTGGCGCGGGAGCTTGGCCCCGGCAAGCGGATCGTCACCATATTGTGCGACACGGGCTTCCGCTATTTGTCGACGCTTTACAATCGCGAATGGCTGGAAGCGAAGGGCTTGACGGTCTTCCCCTGGCTCGCGCACAATCGCTGATAGCCGACACAGGTCGCGGCGGCGAAGAAAAGAGCAATTCATGGCTGAAACACCCCGCCGGCAGGAAGGGTTGCAGCGTGTCCAGATCGGTCTGACCGGGCTTGCGGGCGTGGTGCTGCTCGTGGGCCTGGCCAATATCGTGATCGAAAAGGCGCGTGTCGATGATCCGGCGGTGCCGCCGCCGACAGTGCCGACGCTGGAGACCAATGCGGTTTCGCCCAAGGAGCCGCTGGCCGAACTGGGCGTGCAGCCCGCGCCGGAACAGGCCCCGATCGTCCCCGATCTCCAGCCCGATCCCAATCTGAAAAAGCCGATGGATCAAGACCTGCAACCCGCGACTCCTTGACGCTTTTTCCCGGTCCCCATCCATGAAGGCGCGGTTGCGCACTGCCTTGCTGCTGGCGGCGCCCGCCTTGCTCCTGCTGCTATGCGGGATGCCTGCCCTGTTCCGCACCGGGCAGGCCGATCCGCTGGGCTGGGCGATGGCAGCGCTGATCCTGATCCCCGCTTCGGCCGCGCTCAGCCTGTGGCGCGGCGGTGCGCATGCCCTCTGGGCTGGCGCGGGTGCGCTGACCGGCGTGCTGACGTTCGTCTGGATCGTAGCTGGCCGGGCACCTGACGCGGGCGCGGCGCTGGCGCTGGCGGCCATCATGCTGGTGGCGGTGGCGAGCGGATCGCTGCTGCCTCGCCGTCCTGCGTGGGGCATCGCGATCGGCCTGCTGGCCGCAGCCGCCATCTGGTGGTCGGGGCGGGAGGAGGTCCGGCCCGTCGCTGGACCTAAACCCCGGCTGGCGGTGATCAGCGGCCTTCCGCTGTTCTGGCGCGAAGGACAGGGTGGCATGGACGCCCGCGCCGATGCGCCGATCGTCAGCGTGCTGCGGACGCGGTTCGATGTAAATCCGCTCGACAGTGCCCTGTCCCAAGGGATGGCGCGGGCCGATACCCTGCTGCTCGCACAGCCGCGCGGTCTGGCGGGAGCGGAGCTGGCGGCGATCGACACATGGGTGCGCAAGGGCGGCCACGCGGTGGTCCTTGCCGATCCGCTGCTGCGCTGGCCTTCGGTCCTGCCGCTGGGCGATCGCCGCCGCGCGCCCGCCGTCAGCCTGCTGACAACGCTTCTTGCCCATTGGGATGCGCGCCTGCTGCCTCCTGACTCGCTGGAGGAGGAGCGCCGGTTCCTGGCGCAGGGCCAGTTGCTGACCATCGCCGCCGCGTCGGGTTTCGAGATCAGGGGTCCTTCCTGCCGGACGGAGGAGGAGGGGCTGATCGCCACCTGCGCTCTTGGCCGGGGGCGCGCCACATTGATCGCGGATGCCGATGTGATCGATGACCGGCTGTGGCTCGCCGATCCCGCAAAGCCGTTGCAGCCGCGCCAATGGACGGCGGACACGCCCGGATTGCTGACCGGATGGCTTGGCGGCGAGGCTTTGGCGCGGCCGCGCGGATGGCTGCGGTCCGAAGCGGAACTGCGGGCGGCGATCCGATGGGCGGTGCTGGCCGGGATTTTCTGGGCAGGCTTGGGAAGCCTGCTGCTGGACCGGCGCGGAAGGGGCGGGATCGCATCTCCGCGCGGCAAATCATCCGAGGAAAAGGGGTGATCGACAGCTAAAAACCAGAACAAAACAGGATTTCCCATCCTTTCCCTAAATTTCCCTTTTCTTGTCTGCCGCCCCTTGGTATTTAAAAGCCATAGGGGTTCTCAGGTTTTGTTCGTCCTGCGTGCCGGGCTGCTGCGATGCGGTTCGGCGGCTGATGGCCTGTGCCCTTGCGAACAGAGGGGCAAGCAGTCCAATCGTGCCGGAAACCATTCTCTTTACGGGCAACGCGTTCAGCGTCGCGGACGGCAAGGGCCGTTTCGTCCTGCCCCTGGAGATGCGCCGGCAGGTCAAGCTGTCCAGCGGCAATGAAAACCGGCTTTATCTCTCGGTCCATGGCGACAACCCCTGCGCCACGGGCTTTGGAGAATCGCACCGCCGCCACCTGTTCGAAGAGGTCGAGGAACTGGCCCGCGAAGCGCGGGCGCAGGGCCGCGACTATAATGCCGACCTGGAACTGGAACGCCGCCTCGGCACGATCGAGGAGGTGAATTTCGATGAGGGCGGCCGTTTCGCCATGCATCCCGACATCCGGGACGAATATGGCATCACCGATGCGATCTTCTTCTATGGCGTCGGCCGCTACATGCAGCTTTGGAAGCCCGAAACTCTGGTCGACAGCAAGGACCGGCCGGAGTTGATCCGCAACAAGGTGCGCCGCTGGCTCGACCAGCGCGAAGCGGGAGGCGGCAAGTGAGCGGCGCTGCTCCCAACGAAGATCGTCATGTCCCCGTTCTGCTCGACGAAGTGCTGGACGCGCTCGCCATCGCCCCCGGCGAGATCCATGTCGACGGCACGTTCGGCGCGGGCGGCTATTCCAGCGCGATGGCGGCGCGCGGGGCGAAGGTCTTTGCCTTCGACCGCGATCCCGACGCGATTCGCGAAGGGCAGGCGCTGGCCGATGAAAAGGGCGTCACCCTGATCGAAGGCGAATTTTCGCGCATGGACGTGCTGCTGGCGGAGCGGGGCGTGACTTCGGTCGCTGGAGTCACGCTCGACATCGGTGTGTCCTCCATGCAGCTCGATCGCCCGGAGCGCGGCTTTTCCTTCCAGGCGGACGGCCCGCTTGCCATGACGATGAGCCAGTCGGGGATGAGCGCGGCCGACTTCCTCAACGGCGCGCCCGAGCAGGAGATTGCGGACGTCCTCTACCGCTATGGCGAGGAGCCGCGATCCCGCCGCGTCGCCCGCGCCATCGTGGAGGCGCGCCCGCTGGAGCGCACCGGCCAGCTTGCCAGCGTCGTGCGCCGCGCGCTGGGGCACAAGCCGCATGACAAGAAGGACCCGGCGACCCGCACTTTCCAGGCGATCCGCATCCATGTGAATGGCGAGCTGGACCAGCTTGAGCGCGGACTGGAAGCGGCCGAAGCGCTGCTGGAGGAAGGCGGCCGCCTGGCGGTCGTCACTTTCCACAGCCTTGAGGACCGGATCGTCAAGCAGTTCCTCCGCAAGCGCAGCGGTGGAGAAGGAAGTGGTTCGCGCCACCTCCCGGAAAAGCAGGCTGGGGAGGCCCCCACCTTCCTCAAACCTGCCAAGGCGGTGCGGCCGGGGGGTGCGGAACTCGCCCGCAACCCCCGTGCCCGCTCCGCCACGCTGCGCAGCGCTATTCGAACGTCCGCCCCTGTCCCCACTTCCTCCCGGAGCGCCCGTCCATGATCGCGGTCAAGAGGTTGCAGAGCCTGATCTGGATAATGCTGGTCGCGCTGGGGGCGCTGGGGGCCTATCTGGTCTCGCTGAAGGTCGCGACGGAGCGGAACGAACTGATGCGCGTCCAGGCGCAGATCGCGCGGGCGCGGGCCGACATCCGCTATCTGGAAACGGAATTCAGCGCGCGGGCGAGCATGCGGCAGCTCGAACGCTGGAACCAGGACGACTTCATGTATGCGACGCCCACGGCCCAGCAATATCTGGCCGGGGAGCGCGCGCTGGCGCATCTGGACGGGGTGCAGCCCAACGGCCCGGACTATGTCGCGCCGCCGGTGATGGTCGCGATGGTGCAGACGCCCGCCGACCTGCCGTCCGCGCCGCAGGCCGCGCCCGCCAGCCCCGCCGCGACCCAGATCCGCAGCGACATCGCCGTGATCCGGGAAGCGCATGCGGCCGACAATGTCGAAAAGATCGCCAAGCCCGCGCCGCGCAGCGCCGAGGAAAAGGCGAAGGCCGATGCCGATGTGTCCAAGCCCAATCCGCTCGCCCGCCGGGCCGAGCGGATGGCGATGCTGGACGCCAAGCTGCTGGACGACAGCACCATCAGCGAGATCAGCGACAAGGCCGCGCGCGAACGCAAGAAGGGAGCGCGCTGATGGCCACGATCATCGTCCAGCCGGGCGGCGCGCGGGCGGGCAAGCAGCGGGTCAACCTGACGGCGGTGGCGCACAACCGGCTGATGCTGCTGCTGATCCTGTTCCTGGGCGTTACGGCGGTTCTGATCCTGCGATTGAGCTGGGTCGGCATCTTCGCGAGCAGCGGACGCGGGGGCGATGACGTCTCTGGCCTGCTGCCAGCGCGCGCCGACATTGTGGACCGCAACGGCGTTCCCCTGGCGCGGACGATGGATGCCTATTCGATCGCGGTGCGCCCGTCCAAGCTGATCGGCGATCCGGCCGAACTGGCGCGCAAGCTGAACGAGATTTTTCCCGACGAGCCGCAGGCGGCATTCTACAAGAAGCTGACCGGCAAGGGATGGGCCTATCTGCGCCGCCGCGCGCTGCCCGAAGAGGTGGCGGCGGTGAACGCGCTTGGCGAGATCGGCATCGAATTTCCGCGCGAGAAGGAGCGCCTTTATCCGCAGCGCAGCCTGGCCGCCCATGTGCTGGGCTTCGCGCCCAACAGGGACGGCGTTGGCGGCATGGGCGTGGAGGCGGCGTTCAACGACCGGCTGATCGATCCGGCGCTGCGCGGACAGCCTTTCGCCATTTCCATCGACAGCCGGGTGCAGGGCGCGCTGGAAAGCGAACTTTATGCGCAGATGGTGGCGCAGAATGCGAAGGGCGCGGGCGGCGTCATCATGGATGCCAATACGGGCGAGGTGATCGCCATGGCGTCCATCCCCGTGTTCGATCCCAACAAGCTGGCGAATTATGCGGGTAAGAAGTGCAGCGAATCGCCGCTGTGCAACCATATCGTGCAGGCGCGCTACGAGCTTGGATCGACGTTCAAGCCACTGTCGATCGCGGCCGCCATGGATCATGGCGTCGTCACCTCCATGGCCAAGCGCTATGATGCGACCGCGCCCCTGGCGGTGGCGGGATTCCGCATCAAGGACGACCATGCGCTGGGCCGCTGGATCAACGTGCCGCAGATATTGGTGCACAGTTCCAACATCGGCACGGCGCGCATCGCCGACGAGATGGGCGCCGCGCCCATGCAGCAGCTGTTCCGCAACCTGCAATTCGACCAGCGCGCGCCCATCGAACTGAAAGAACGGGCGAAAAGCCTGTGGCCGACCAACTGGGGCCGCATCACCACCATGACCGTATCCTATGGTCACGGCATCGCGGTCACGCCGCTGCACCTGGCTTCGGCCTATGCGGCGCTGGTGAATGGCGGCATCTGGCGTCCGGCGACTCTCCGCAAGCTGCATGCGAACGAAGTGCCGGAAGGGCACCGCGTCTTTTCCGCCGCCACCAGCGCGCGGATGCGGCAGCTGTTGCGGATGATCGTCGCGGCGGGTACAGGTCGCAGCGCCGACGCCAAGGGATTCCGGGTGGGCGGCAAGACGGGTTCAGCCGAAAAGCCTGAAGAAGGCCGGTATAACAAGAGTTCACTGGTGACGACGTTCGCGGCCGCATTTCCGATGGATAATCCCCGCTATGTCGTGCTGACCATGATGGACGAGCCAAAGGGTAACGCCCAGACTTTCGGCCTGCGCACCGCCGCCTGGACCGCCGCGCCCGTGGTGAAGCGGGTGATAGAGCGCACCGGCCCGATGCTGGGCGTGCTGCCCGACGAGCGGCGCGATGTCGATATTTCCGACCTCATGCCGCTGCTCGGCAAGGAGGATCATTGATGCGCCTCAAGTCACTGGTCGAGGGGCTGGACGCGCGGCTGAACGCCGGTGCGCCGCTTGATGCGCCAGTGTCGGGCTTTGCGATCGACAACCGCAAGGTCGCGCCCGGAACGGTCTTCGGCGCTTTTCAGGGGCTGCGCGTCAATGGCGAGGATTTCATCCCCGACGCCGTGCGCGCCGGAGCAATCGCGGTCGTCGCCCGCCCGGAAGCGAAGGTGGAAGGCGCGGTGCATATCGCCCATGACAATCCGCGCCGCCTGTTCGCCCTGCTCGCCGCCCGCTACTTCGCGCCTTTCCCCGATGTGACCGTCGCCGTCACCGGCACCAATGGCAAGACGTCCACGGTGGAGCTTGCCCGCCAGCTATGGCGGATGCTGGGGCATCATTCGGCCTCCATCGGCACGCTGGGCGTCACCACCTCGGTCGATCAGGTGTCGACGGGCCTTACCACGCCGGATATCGTCACTTTCCTGTCCAATATGTCCGGCCTCAAGCGCGAGGGCATCACCCACGCCGCCTTCGAAGCGTCGAGCCACGGCCTGGCCCAATATCGCACCGAAGGCCTGCCGGTGTCGGCCGCCGCCTTCACCAACCTGTCGCGCGATCACCTGGACTATCATGGCGACATGGACAGCTATTTCGATGCCAAGATGCGGCTGTTCGACGAAGTGGTCTCACCCGGCGGGGCGGCGGTCGTCTGGGCGGACGACGCATGGTCGGACAAGGTTATCCAGCGAGCTACGAAGCGGGGGCTTCGTGTGCTGAGCGTCGGGGTGCAGGGGCAGGCATTGCGTCTTGCCAACCGCACCCCGACCCAGTTGGGTCAGACTCTGGAGATCGAGGCAGGGGGCAAGCCGTACAAGGTAAACCTGCCGCTGATCGGCGCTTATCAGGCCGCGAACGCGCTGACCGCCGCTGGCCTCGTCATCGCGGGCGGGGAGGATGTTGCCAAGGTATTGGAACTGCTCGGCCGGGTGCAGCCGGTGCGTGGCCGCCTGGAACGCGCGGTCATCACCAAGGCGGGCGCGCCGGTCTATGTCGATTATGCCCACACGCCCGATGGGCTGCGCGCCGCGATCGAAGCGCTGCGGCCCCACACGCGCGGGCGGCTGATCGCGCTGTTCGGCGCGGGCGGCGATCGCGATGCGGGCAAGCGGCCGCAAATGGGCAAGGTGGCGGCTGAACTGGCCGATCATGTCATCGTCACCGACGACAATCCCCGTTCCGAGGACCCATCGGCCATCCGCGCCGCCGTCATGGCCGGTGCGCCGGGCGCGCAGGAGATTGGCGGCCGCCGCGACGCCATCGCCGCCGCGATCGG
>NZ_ATHO01000021.1 GCF_000445065.1 Sphingobium quisquiliarum P25
AGCCGGAAGCAGGCCCCTTCAACCGCTCAGGATCGAACCAGGGGTCCCCCGGCCTGCTATCGAAAAAGGGCCAAGCCGCCGCCATCACAGCGGCCATCACGATCGCGAAGAAGATCCAGCCGTACAGCACATGGTCGAACCCCACCGCCGCATCGATATTGGTCAGATGCGCGACCAATATCGTCGCATAGGCCCGCACCCCGTTCGCCAGCACCGACAGCGTCAGCGCGCCCGTCATGAACAGGATGCGGCGGGTCCAGCTCGCAAAGCAGACATTGCAGACCAGCGCGCCATAGGCCGTCATGGCGATGACGAACTTCGCCCCGGAACAGGCCTCCGCCACTTCGAAATAGCCCGTGGGCGTGGTGATGAAGATGCCGTCCATATGGGCGGGCACGCCCGACAGGCCCAGGAACATCATGCACAGGCGCGCCGTCACGATCTGAAGCGGCGCGACGATCTCCTCGCCAAAGGGCACCATGAAGAAGGCGTAGAAAAGCGGGAACAGCAGCGCGCGGGACACGGGGGGGCCCAGCAGCGCCAGCACCGCGCCCTGCATCATGATGATCAGCGCGGCATGGCGGAACAGCGCCACGCCCGCCGCCGCGCCCAGCAGCCAGGCAAAGGCTCCGGCCGCCACCCAAAGCAGGCCGGGCCACCAGGCGGCGGGCTGCATCCGGCGAAGGTCCGGCAAGCGCTGCTGCACCAGCCATGCGATCAGGAAGGGGATGAACAGGCAATGTTCGAACGTCGATGATGTCCACCAGATGGACGCCATGCCGATGGCGTCCTTGTGGAACAGCGCCACGATCGCCAGCCAGACGAGGCCCATCGCCGCCAGATGCCCGCGCCAGCCGGACAGCGCCGCCCCGCCGGAACCGTGCAGGAAAAGCGCGCGCGCAATCATGCCGCGCGCACGCGGGCAGGCGTTTCGCCCAGCAGCATGGCGGGCAGATCGCGCAGCGTCGCTGACCAGCGGTAACGCTGCTCCATCCGCGCGCGCGCCGCCTGCCCCAGCGCTGTCGCCGCCATCGGGTCGGCAATCAGGCCCATGACCTTCGCCGCCTGCTCCGCCGCATTGTCGGCGATCAGCAGGTGCGCGCCATCGCTGGCGTCGATGCCTTCCGCCGCGCAGGAGGAAGCGACCACCGGCCGCGCCATGGCCATCGCCTCCAGCACCTTGTTCTGTATGCCGCGCGCGATCGTCAGCGGCGCGGCCACCACGTCCGCCGCCGCCAGCCATCCGCGCACGTCCGGCACCGCGCCCGTGACGATGACGCCCGGCAGCTTGCCCAGCGCCTGCACCTGCGCCGCCGGTTTCCGTCCGACGATGGCGAACCGCGCCTGCGGATAACGCGCCCGCACGATCGGCAAGGCGTTCCGGGCGAAGCCTTCCACCGCCTCGACATTGGGGCGGTAATCCATCTGCCCCGTAAAGACGATCAGCGGCCCTTCGCCCCTTTCAACGGCAGGAAAGCGGGCGGCCGGATCGAAATAGTCCAGCGCCACGCCATTCTCCACCGCGCGCACCTTGTCCGCGTCCAGCCCGCTGGCGGCGCGGAACAGCGACGCTTCGGCCTCGCTTACAAAGGCGCTGATGTCCGCCCGCTCGGCCGTCGCGCGTTCGAAATCCAGCAGCAACCGTCCCTCGCGCCGGTTGAGCCAGGCCATCGGTCCAGCGCCCTGTGCGCCATAGGCGGCATATTTGGCCGAATCGAAATCGACGAAATCCATCAGGAACCGGATGTCCGGCCCAAGCACCGGCACGAAATGCGCCATCTGCACCGAATAGGCGAAGACGGCGCGGATCGGCCGTTCGCGCAGCACCTCGCCCACCCAGCGGTGCAGCCCCGGATGATCGAACAGCGACACGAGCAGCGGCTGCCTGCGCGCGATTCCGCCAAGCCCGGCGGCGACCCGCGATCGATCCCGCCGCAGCACGCACTGGCTCGCCGTCAGCCGCGCCATCTCCGCCGCGAACCCCATGTCGCGGTCGTCATCGGCAAAGCAGCCCACATGGACCGGCGCAACCTCCGCGATCCGCTGGAGCATATGATAGGATCTGATCTTGTCCCCGCGATCGGGCGGATAGGGGATGCGGTGACACAGGAACAGGACGTCGCCGCTCATCCCAGACCCCGCGCGATCAACGGGCCGATCAGGTTCGCGACCGGCAGCGGCAGTTTCTTCCATAGCTCCACCCGCCGCTGATAGGCGGGGCTGTTGGGGTTGATGTCCCGCCGCTCGCCGCTCGCCGACCAGCTATGATAGGCCAGCGGCACGGGGTCGAAGCCGAAGCTTTTCTTCCAGGCCGCCTGCCCGCTGCCCGTCTTGGACCGGCCGAAGTCGAATATCGCCATCCCCCTCGCGCGCCCATGGCCCATCAGCCGGTAATACATCAGTTCATTGGACCGCAGCCGCCGCGCATCCGCTATGCCCCCGCCCCAGAAGGGCATGGCCCGCCCGCCATGATAAAGCGTCAGCACCGCCGACACGGGCCGCTCGCCCTCATAAATGGCCAATATGTCCGCATCCTCGCCAAACTGCTCCAGCACCTGGCGGAACAGCTTCGCGGGAAAGACCGGCGTGCCCAGATTGCGCACGCTTTCGGCATAGACGCGATAATGGTCGCGGATCAGCGCGTCCGTTCGCCCAACCTTCACATGCAAAGCCGGGTTGGCGAGAGCCTTGCGCAATTCGGCGCGGTGCTTGCGCGGCACGGCCAGCAGTTCGGCCTCGTCATCCGCCGCGATCGGGCGGGAAAAGCCCAGATGGCTGCCTTCATGCAGCGTCCACTCCCCCGAAGGCGCAGGGCCGCCCCGCAGCTCGATCGACGCCACGCCCCGCTCACGCGCCAGGTCCTGCGCCGCCGCGCCCAGCGCTGCCGCCGCGCGCGGGTCGTCCGTCACGATGCCGCCGTCCACCGCGAAGCCGGACGATACCAGTGCCTGCCCGAACAGGCGGCTTTTCATATGGGTCAGGGGCAGCAGTCCCCTGATCTGCCCCGAAGGCGCGACCGCCGCCAGCATCAGCGCGCGGTTGCCCGTGGCCCGCTCAATGGCGTTCAGCCAGGCTGGCCGGTGAAAGGGCGTGCCGTCCGCACGGCCAGCGACGAATTCCTCCGCCGCCCGCGCCTGCACCGCATCGGCAAGGTCAAGCGCCGTCACCGCAAGGTCGGCCGCGATCATGCCGCCCGCCCCGCTTCCTGCGGCAGCAGCGCATCCACCCTGTCCCAGGCGAAATCCCGCGTCAGCCGCCGCAGCTTGTCCGCCATCACCGGAATATTGGTATAATGGCGAATGCGCGACCGCAGCGGCGCGTCCTTCATGCGCGGCTGGCCGGTATCGATCTCCCATGGATGAAAGTAGATGATGGCGGGCCGCTGGTCCCGCCCGTTCACCTGACCGATCGCCCAGCGCGAAAAGCCATAGGGCAACAGCCGGAAAAAGCCTCCGCCTCCCGCCGCCAGCCGGCGCTTGCCCCACACAGCCGTCGTCACCGGCAATTCGACCAGCGGCGATCCCGCCACCGGCTTCCACGCAAAGCGCGGCGATTCGGGCCAGCCATAATGATCGTGCCGGATCGGGGCGACGCTGCTGGAATAGGCATAGCCTTCCTCCGCCAATATGGCGTGCGCCCAGGGCGTCCGCTGGTCGATGGAGAAACTGGGCGCGCGATAGCCCTTGACCGCCTGCCCGCTGGCATCCTCCAGCAACGCCCGCGACCGGCGCAGGTCGGCGCGGAACTCTTCCGGGGACAAGGTGAAGACGCGCGCATGGTCGTAACCATGGCTCGCCACCTCATGCCCCGCCGCCGCGATGCGCTGCATCAGCCTTGGGTAACGCTCCGCCACCCAGCCCAGCGTGAAGAAGGTCGCCTTCACCCCGGCCTCGGCGAACAGGTCCAGCACCTTGTCCGTATTGCGCTCCACCCGATGCGGCAGGCCCGCCCAATCCTCGCGCCGGATCGTGCGCTCGAAAGCGCCGACATGGAACCAGTCCTCGACGTCGACCGAAAGGGCGTTCTGCATCATGGCCGGTAGCGGATCAAGCCGCCGCGCTCTGCTGCGGATCGCCCGTGCGCTGCTCGCGCTCCACCCATTCGACCAGCAAGGTCAGCACGCGGCGCAGCGCCGTGTCCTGCTCGCCCACCCGGAACTCCAGCGACGACAGCCGCTCCTCGATCAGGGTGAAACAATCCTTCAGCGCATCGGGATCGACCAGTTGCATCGACGCCTGTTCGCCGCGCAGCCGCTTCACCTCGGCCCGCAGCGCCGCGATCTCGTCGGTCAGGGTGACCGGCGGCTCAGGCGCGCGCGACCGCAGCGCATCGATCTCCGCCTTCAACGACGCAATTTCCGATGGCGCGGCATCGCTTTGCTGCGGAGCCGTTGCGGGCGCATCCTCTTCCTCGACGCTATCCAGCACGGACGGCCGCACCGGCTGCAACGCCACGTCGCTGTCCGCGCCCATGTCGGCGACCACCGCCTCCACCGCCGCGGCGTCGATCTCCGATAGCTGATCCAGCGCGCCCAGCAGCAGCACGCGGCTCGCCAGCACGTTCACACGGCGCGGCACGCCCCCCGTGGCGGCATAGATGGCGGCAAAGGCGTCGGGCGTGAAGGACGGATCGCCCTTCCACCCCACCACCGACAGCCGGTGCAGGATGTAAGGCTCCACTTCACTCGCCAGCATCGGCTCCAGATGATGCGTCGCGATCACGCGCTGGCGCAGCTGCTCCAGTTGCGCCGACTTCATGAGGTCGCGAAATTCCGGCTGGCCCAGCAGGAATATCTGCAACAGCGAATGCCCGCCCAGTTGGAAGTTGGACAGCATCCGCAATTCCTCGATCGCGGATACCGACAGGTTCTGCGCCTCGTCCACGATCAGCAGCGACCGGCGGCCCGCCCGCGCCTGCGCATGAAGGAAGGATTCCACCTGCCGCAAAATCTGCGCCTTGGGCATGCCGTCGACGCTCAGGCCAAAGCTCTGCGCCGTCAGCCGCAGCATGTCGTCGCCGCCCACCTGGGTCGACACGATCTTGACCGCCGTCAGCCGCGCCGGGTCGATCGTCGCCATCAGGTGGCCGACCAGCGTCGTCTTGCCCGCGCCGATGTCGCCGGTGATGACGATGAAGCCTTCACCCTGCGCCAGCCCGTATCCCAGATAGGACAGCGCCTTGCGGTGCGTCGCGCTTTCGAAATAGAAATGCGGGTCGGGGGTCAGCTGGAAAGGGCGGCCCTCAAATCCGTAGAACTGATCGTACATTCGTCGTCTCCACCCGGCCGGGTTAAAAGCTGTATCGCAGGCCGATCTGGCCCATGGCGGTGATCACCGCGTCAAGCTCGTCCGCCTTGGCGCTGTCCAGCCCCAGCGATGCGGATGCCTGCAAATTGCGGTTGATGAGGCGGTTGTAGCTTGTGAACGCGCCCAGGTTCAGCACGTCCAGCCTTGATCCGCTGGCGTCGAAATAATTGGCATAGACCGCGCCATCGATGCTCGACTGGCCGTCGATCGCATAGGTCAGCGCCGCCGTGCCATACCAGTTCTGGTCCTTCGCTCCCCGCACCAGGATCGCCTGGCCCGATGGCGTCACGAACTTGCGCTGCGAATAGCCCACGCCCACGCCCAGCCCCCACGGCCCCCGGCGCGCGGCATATTGTCCCGCAACGCCGCGATAGCGGTAATTGGCGTTGGTGACGCCCGACAGCGCATCGTTGAAGCACTGTCCGCCCCCGCTTTCCGAAAAAGCGCAGCCGGTGAAGTCGCCGGTGAAGGGATTGCGCACGACGTTCAGGCTGCTGCCCGACACGGACGCGACGTTGGACGTGATGATCCGCCCGAAGCTGTCGATGCCGTCGAACACCACCAGCGCGACGCTGCTGTTGCGCCCCTGCCAGACGAAGCTGCCGCTATAGGTCATGCCGCCATAGCGCTCGCCCACGCGCGCCTCCAGCGAGGTGCGGTGATTGGGCCGCCACAGCACGCCCACGTCCCAGATGATGTCGTCAAATTCATAGATCAGCTGGCGCGGCGAACCGTCATCGGTGACATAGCGTCCGTTCGACACGACCGGCAGGCCGTTGACGTCCAGCAAGGGCGAACGCTGGCTGATCTTGATATTCTCATATCCGATCCCGCCTGCCAGCGCGACGGTGGGAGAAACAGGTAACGTTGCGTCCACCCGGCCCCATTTATCCTCGAACCGCTGGTCCAGCTGATCGACATCCTCGCGCTCATACCCCGCGCTGGCGACGATGCCGACCGGCAGCCACACCCCCGGCGCGACCCCAACGGAACCCATCAGGCTGTGCGAAACGGATTCGTCGAACAGGCCCGCGCCGCCGAAGTCGGCGTCCGCATCGTCCTCCACCCGCGCATAGCCCAGGCGATAGGAAGCGGTGACGTCGATGTCGCCGAAGGACCCTGCATAGGCTGGCCCAACATATCCTGCATAGACCTGGGTTGTCATGCTGTCGTTCAGCGCCGCCGCGCCTGAAAAGCCATCGGTGCGGATACGGCTCGCCAGCGCGCCTGCATTCAGCGTCAGCCCGCGCGCCAGCCCATATTGCCCGGAAATGATGCCGCTGATCACATCCTGGTCGGCCGTCGCGTCGCCCCAGCCGAAGCTGTGATTATATTGCACGTCCGCGACCGCTTCCATCCGCCGCGTCTGGATGCTGGCGGTCGCGCCCGCCATGACATTGGTGTAGGTCAGCACCTCGCCATCGCCCGTCAGCGGCGCCATCACCACCTGATCGATGCCCAGATAGGGCGTCACCTCGACCTTGCGCTCCTGCGCGGCGGCGGGCGTGCCCAGGCCCAGCGTCATGACGCCAGCCGCAACCATGAAAGTCCGCAACCTCATTCGACATCGCCCTTCGTGGCATAATAGCTGCCAAAGCGCCGCCCGGTGCCGGAGAAGGTGACGCCGTTCAGCAGCAATTGTACCTGCCCCGCGCCCTTCAACATGCCAGCCGCATCGCGCAGCGCGCTCTCGCTGGTCTGGTCGGCGCGCACCACCAGCAGCGCGATCGCCGCATGGCTCGCCAGCACCGCGCCCGCCGAAGCAGCCAGCAGCGGCGGCGAATCGAACAGGATCACCCTGTCGGGCCGCCCTTCGGTCAGCCGGTTGAGCAGCGCCTGCGTACGGCTCGACGCCAGATATTCCGTGTCATTGTTGCTCCGCCGCCCAGCAGGCAGGACGGACAGCGACGGTATGTCGGTGCGGATCACGCAATTTTCGATCGCGATCCCCGGATCGGCCAGCGCGTCCATCAGGCCCGGCCCGCTCGTCAGACCCAGCGCTTCGGGAATGCCCGGCTTGCCGAAATCCGCGTCGATCAGCAATATTTCATGCTCCTTCTCCGCCGCCAGGCTGAGCGCCAGGTTGATCGCGCAGAAGCTCTTGCCCTCGCCGCTATGGGCCGAACAGACGAGGATGCTGTTGCCGCGCGGATCGACCGCCAGCAATGTGAGCAGATCGCGCTTGAGCAGGCGGAACTCCTCGCTCATCGCGCTCACCGGACCATCGGGCAGCAGATAACCCGCCTCTGCCAGCGCGATGCGGTCGATCGGCTGTGCCGGTCCCGTCCATTCAGGCGCCTGGAAACGCTGCGCGGGCGCACCCACGGGTCCCAGGTCCACAGGCGGCACCGTTATTTCCGCGTCAGCGAGGACATCCACCTCCGGCGCGGCGCGTCCGCGCAACGCTGCGGAGAAATCGTAAATCTCCGTCGCGCGCTCGATCAGCGAGCCTTTGAGGCGAGAGCTATGTTCATTCATCGTTCGCTCTCCTTCAGGCCATGCCGCGCTGGATAAATTCGACAAGGATCAGCAGCATGCACACCGCCGCCAGCCCGCCGCTCGCGCCCGCAAACCATTTAAGACGCTGCTTTTCGACCGCCCTCTGCGCGGCATTGACCGTCTGGGTGATGGACCCGATCACCGGCATGCCGATGGCGCGTTCCAGCCGCGCCGCGGTCGGGAAACTGCCTTTGAGCTGCGCCATGGCGAAGGCCGTGCCGACGCCAGCGCCTATGCCCACGATCAGCACGCCGACCAGCAGCAGCGGCCGGTTGGGCGCTACCGGAGCGGTGGGCACGCTGGGCGGATTGACGACGCGGAACTGCACCGCGCCCGTCTCCGTCTTGACGTCGCCCCGCAGCCGGATCTCCTCACGGTCGGCCAGCAGCTTGTCATATTGCGTCTTGAGCACCTCATAATCGCGGTCGAGCTTCTCCTGCTCGGCGGCAAGGCCGGGCTCGTCCGTCTGGCGCGAAGACATGGCGGCAAGGTCCGCCTGCAACTGCGCCTTGCGGGTATGGAGCGCCTGCACCGTCGCGGCCCGCTCGGCCTGCATCGACTTGATCGACAGATAGGCGGGGTTGGGCGTGCCACCGCCCGTTCCGCCGCCACCCTGCTTGCGCAGCGCATCGACCTGGCGCTGGGCGGCGATGACGTCGGGATGGCTGCTGGTCCACCCGCGCGCCAGCATGCCCGAAAGGTCGGCCTGCGCCTGCGCCAGCGCTGACGGTGCGCCCGAAGCGCCCACGCCGGGCAGCGTCTGCGGCGTGCCCGCAAGTTGCCCGTTCATGGCGCTCAGCGCGCCTTGCGCCTGCGCCAGTTGCGATTCGATATTGTTGATCTCCATCCGGGCCGCATCCATCCGCTGCCCGATCGAGCCAGCGCCCGGCAGGACGCCCGCATAGCGCTGCTCGAATTCGACCCGGCGCTGTTCCGCGCCAGCCAGTTGCTTGCCCCGCTCGGCAATCTGCTGGTCCAGGAACGCCAGGCTCTGCTTCGTCTCGACCCGGTTGGACGACAGGTTGGCCTCCTGGAAAATGTCCACCAGCTTCTGCACCACCTGCTGGGCGATGCGCGCATTGGCGCCGTCCGACAGGCCCGAATCGGCCATCTTGGCACTGATGTCGATCATGCTGGGGTCGATCTGCGCCATGACGGTGATGCCTTCGCGCAGCGCCGTGATCTTCGCGGCCACATCGCGCGGGCCGCTGATCGTCTGGTTAAGGTCGGTTTCCTTGACCACCCGTTCCAGATTGCCGGTGCTGGCCAGCGTCTGGCGCACGCGGTCGAGGTCCTGCTGCGACTGGACCTGGGTGATGCCCACCTTGTCCTGCAACAGCGACTGGGTGTTCACATAGACCCGCGCCTTGCTTTCATAGCTGTTGGGGACCAGCGCGACGCCCAGCCAGCCCAGCATGCACACGCCCCACGCGACCGCCAGCGCCAGCCAGCGCCGGGTCCATATGCCGTGGAGCGCGATCAGCAGCTCATCGTAAAGGGCGGCCATATCAGAACATGCTTTCCGGGATGATGATGACGTCGCCGGGGGCCAGCATGACATTCGCCTTGCTGTCGCCGCGTTTCAGCAGGTCGCCGATGCGCACCTGATATTCCTGCTGCTTGCCGGTTTCCTTGTTGAAACGGACCAGCCGCGCGCGGTTGCCCGCCGCATATTCGCTAAGGCCCCCGACGGAGATCATGGCGTCAAGCAGCGTCATGTTCGCGCGATAGGGGATCGACGCTGGCTTTTCCGTCGCACCGACGATCCGCACCTGCTGGCTGAACGTGCCCGAAAAATTGTTGACGATCACGGACACGAGCGGGTTTTCGATATATTTGCCCAGCGCCACCTTCATGTCGTCGGCCAGTTGTTTGGGCGTCTTGCCCACGGCCGGCATGTCGGCGATCAGCGGCGTGGTGATGCGCCCGTCAGGCCGCACCTGCACCTTCGCGCCCAGTTCCGGGTTGCGCCATACGAACACGGTCAGGTCGTCGAGCGGCCCGATCACATATTCCTCGCCCGGCCCTTCCTGCTGCGACACGAAGGATGCGGGCGGAAGCTGCGGCCCCCCGCCGCCCGAAGCGCAACCTGCCAGGGCCATCGCCGGAAGCGATGCGCCGATCAAAGCACGGGATACCGACAGGAAACGCATATCTTCACCTCTTCGTGCAGCCGCATGGGCATGGCCGCCACACAGGCGGGCGGGCCATCAAGCCATGGGCTTTGGGCCTCTTCTTGCCGTCAAAGGGTAAAGATACGGTTAGGGGTGCACCGCAGCAGCGTCAGCCGATCAGCAGTTCCAACGGGTTGGGATGGCCAAGAAAAGCCGCCGGGCTTGCAGACGCTCCATAGGCCCCGGCCAGGAACAGCGCGACCAGATCGCCTTCCTTAATCGGCGGCAGCGCCACCTTGTCCCCCAGCTTGTCCATCGGCGTGCACAGGCACCCGGCCACCGTCACCGCCTGATCCGCTGCTGCCTCGCCGAAGCGATTGGCCACCGCGATCGGATAGTTCCGCCGCACGACCGTGCCGAAATTGCCGCTCGCCGCAAGCTGGTGATGCAATCCGCCATCCACCACGACGAAGGTCTCGCCCTGGCTCACCTTCACATCGACGACGCGGGTCAGGTAGACCCCCGCTTCGCCCACCAGCCAGCGGCCAAGCTCCATCGCAAAGGCGCTGCCCGACAGAATGTCGGCCCGCCCCTCCAGCACCTGCGCCAGCGCCTGCCCGATCGGCCTGATATCCAGCCGCTCGTCACCCGGAAAATGAGGGATGCCAAAGCCGCCGCCCAGATTGACCAGCGGCGGCGTCGCGCCCACCTCCCCGGACAGGCGCGCCGCCAGCGCGACCGTCGCCGCCTGCGCCTCGATCAGCGCATTTGCATCCAGCGCCTGCGAACCGGCAAAGATATGCCAGCCCCGCCAGTCCGCCCCGGCATCGATCAGCCATCGGGCCAGCGCCGCCGCGCGATCGGCGTCCACCCCGAACGGCTTGGCCCCGCCGCCCATGCGCATGCCGGATCCTTTAAGGTCGAAGTCGGGGTTCACCCGCACCGCCAGCTTGGGCGTGCGCCCCCGCCGCTCCGCGATGGCCACGGCGCGCCGCGCCTCCCCTTCCGATTCCAGGTTCAGCGTCACGCCGGCATCGATCGCGGCGGTCAGTTCATCGTCCCGCTTCCCCGGCCCGGCAAAGCTCACATGCGCCGCGTCCATGCCCGCCTCCAGCGCCCGGCCAAGTTCGCCGCCCGATGCAACGTCAAAGCCGTCCACCAACGCCGCCATGCGCTGCAACAGCGGCGGAAAAGGGTTCGCCTTCACCGCATAATGAAGCGACAGCATCGGCGGCATGGCGTCACGCCAGTCGCTCACCTGCCGCTCGATAATGCCCATGTCATAGACGAACAGCGGCGTATCGCCCGCTTCCTCCACCAGGCTGGCCGCGCCGCAGCCGCCGATCAGCAGCATGCCGTCTTCGCCCGTGAAGAAGGGCGGGATCGGGCCCATGGGCTTCATTGATCATATTCCTTCGCCAATGCGACCCGGTCGATCTTGCCGTTGGGAGTGCGCGGAAAATCCTCCCGTCCGACGATGGCGCGCGGATGCATGAAATTGGGCAGTTCGGCCTTCAAATGCGCCTCCACCCGCGCTTCGGCCTGCGGATCGGCGGAGCGGATCAGCAGCAGCACGGCCTGGCCCAGCCGCTCGTCCTTGACCCCCATCGCCACGGCTTCGGAAACGCCCGGCACGGCCGCGGCCGCTTCCTCGATCTCCGTGGGGCTGATGCGGTTGCCCGCCGACTTGATCATCGCGTCATCGCGGCCGATGAAATAAAGCAGCCCATCCGCATCGCGCCGCACCTTGTCACCCGACCATACAGCCGTGCCGCCATAGCTCGAAGCGGGCGGCGCGGGCCGGAAGCGCTCGGCGGTTCGCGCTGCATCCCGCCAATAACCCTGCGCCACCAGCGGCCCGCAATGCACAAGTTCGCCGGGCTCATCATCGGCGGTGACGCTGCCGTCCGCCCGCACCACCAATATCTCCGCATGGGGAATGGCCGATCCCATGGAGTCGGGATGGCTGTCCACCAGCGCCGGGGGCAGATAGGTCGACCGGAACGCCTCCGTCAGCCCGTACATCGGATAAAGATCGGCATTGGGAAACAGGCTGCGCAACTTCGCCACCAGCGGCCGGGTGAGCGCGCCGCCGCTATTGGTGATCCGCCTGAGCCTGCCCGCAACCTCCGGCGGCCAGTTCAACTCGGTCAGTTGCACCCACAGCGGCGGCACCCCCGCCAGCGTCGTGATGTCCCGCCGCTCCACCGACTTCATGACGTCACGCGCCGTCAGATAGTCCAGCGGATAGACGCATCCGCCCGCGAACCAGGTGGATAGAAGCTGGTTCTGTCCATAATCGAAACTGAACGGCAGCACGCACAGCGTCCTGTCGCCGGGCGTCAGCCCCAGATAAGCAGCGACGGAAACAGCGCCCAGCCACAGATTGGCGTGGCTCAACATCACGCCCTTGGGCTTGCCGGTCGATCCGCTGGTATAGAGGATCGCGGCCAGATCGTGCGGCCCGGCATCGGATGGGCCGATGCCTTCCCCTCCGCTCATCGCGCAGGCGGCCTCCTCCTCCCGCAGCAGGCGGCAATCGCCGGGGACCTCGGCCTCCGTCAGCGTATCGAGCCGCGCCGCCGTGCCGATCAGCAGCCGCGCGCCACTATCGGCCAGTATATGGGCGACCTGCCCATGCCGCAGCAGCGGATTGATGGGTACATGCACCAGCCCCGCGCGCGGCGCGGCGAGCGGCATCAGCGCGGCAACCGGGCCCTTCGCGATCCAGCTCGCGACTCGCGCCCCGCGCTCCAGCCCGAACCCCGCGAGCCACCCCGCCAGCCGCCCCAGCGCCTCTTCCAGTTCAGCGTAGCTCTGCGCGCCCGATCGCCCATCCAGCGCCGGACGCGCCGGATCGCCGCGCAGCAGCAGATGGTCGACCGGCCGCACCTCCACTCCGTCGATCACTGTGCGCCCCGGTTCCAGATTGCTTAACTCCATTTCCAGACTTTTCACCTACATGGCCAGGGTGACGGGGAGATAGTCATTTGCTGATCGCAAGGGAATATAGCACGGCCGCCGCCGCCCGCGATGCTCTCGCGGGAAGGCTGGACCGCGCCTTCATTCCCTCGCTTTTCGACCGTATCGACTGGTTCGAATCGCTCCATGCCCATTGTTTCCCTCATGTCCCCCTGCGCGTGCTCCACACGAAACAGGGGGACAGCGAAGCCTGGCTGTTCCTGCTGGCCACCGGCGCGCGGCGGCTGAGCGCGCTTGCCAACTGGTACAGCTTCTCCTGGTCGCCCATCTTCCTTGGAAACCCGGATGAAGACACGCGGCGGCGCTTGATCGAGGTCATGGCCGGGCATCTCCTCACCACCAGCGCCCATATTGATTTCTACCCCGTCACGGACGAAGCCGGTCTCCTGCTCGACGCCTTCCGCCGCGCTGGCTGGTTCGCCGTGCGCAGGCCGATGGGCGGCCGCCATATCCTCGACCTCGACGGCCGCGACTTCGCCACCTATTGGGCCGCCCGGCCGAGCCGCCTGCGCAATCAGGTGCAGCGCAAGGCCCGCGCCAGCCGCTTTGCCATCGACATCAGACATGATTTCACCGGCGCTCTGTGGCGCGATTATGTGACCGTGCATGCCAGCAGTTGGAAGCAGCCCGAACCCGGCCTACCCTTCCTCCGCGCCCTTGCAGAGCGGGAGGCGGCGGCGGGCGCCCTGCGCCTGGGCTTCGCACGGCTGAACGGCCAGCCTGTCGCGACGCAGCTCTGGACCGTGGAAAACGGCGCCGCCCTCATCCACAAGCTGTCGCACGATCGCGCCTTTGACGGCGGATCGCCCGGCACCCTGCTCAGCCATGCGATGTTCGCTCATGCGATCGACACGGATCGCGTGCAACGGATCGACTATGGCACGGGCGACAACGCCTACAAGGCCGAATGGATGGAACGGCGCGAGCCACTCCACCGGCTCGACTTCTTCAATCCCCGCTTCGCTTCCACATGGCTGCCCGCCGCGCGCACCGCCATTTCCGCCCTTGTCGGCTAGATGCGGAGCCATTAGGTAGGCCCCCATTATGCGGGCGGGACAGTCAATGCCGGTCGACCGGACAAGCGATATTGCAGCGATAGTACGTGACCTTCTGCGCGACGTGCTGGCGTTGCCGCAGGAGCGGGCCGACGCGTTCGACGCCGATACGCCGCTTTTCGGCGCGCTCCCCGAACTGGACTCCATGGCCGTCGCCAGCCTGCTCACCGAAATGGAAGACCGCCTCGGCATCCTGATCGAGGACGATGACATCGACGGCGAAACCTTCGAAACCTTCGGCACCCTCGTCGCCTTTGCTGAGACGAAAGTGGCCTGAGCGGCGTCAGCGCTGACGCATGAACAGTAAGCGGGTTGAGCGCCCAGCTATGTTGCTGCGGGCGCGGGAACACCGCCGTCGCGCGCCGATAAAGGGCGACCTCACTCCTCCGAGCGCAGTCCCTACAAGCTGGCTCTACGTGCTCCTGCGCAGGCAGGAGCCCAGTTGAAACGCCAGAACCAGGTTCCTGCCTCCACAGGCTCCCCCGCCAAACCTACTCCGCCGCCAGAGCCTCAAAATCCGCCTCGGCCAGGAACTTCTCGACATCCAGCGCCGCCATGCAGCCCATGCCCGCCGCCGTCACCGCCTGCCGGTAGATCTTGTCCGTGACATCCCCGGCAGCGAACACGCCGGGAATCGAGGTCCGGGTCGTCCCCGGCTCCACCACCAGATAGCCCTCATCCATCGGCAGCTTCCCCGCGAACAGCTCGGTCGCGGGCTGATGGCCGATGGCGACGAACGCGCCGTCTGTCTCGATATGGGACGCTTTGCCCGTCACCGTGTCGACCAGGTCCACGCCAACCAGCCCTTCGGGATTGCCGCCGCCGACGAAGCGCTCGATCTTCTGGTTCCACAGCACCTTGATGTTCGGATGCGCGAACAGCCGCTGCTGCAAGATCTTCTCCGCCCTCAGCGAATCGCGGCGGTGGATCAGCGTGACGTCATGACTGTGGTTGGTGAGGTACAGCGCCTCCTCAACAGCGGTATTGCCGCCGCCGATCACCACCACCTTCTTGCCGCGATAAAAGAAGCCATCGCACGTGGCGCAGGCCGACACGCCCTTGCCCTGCAACAACTGCTCCCCCTCCGCGCCCAGCCATTTCGCCTGCGCGCCGGTCGCGATCACCAGGCTGTCGGCATAATAGACGGTGCCGCTGTCGCCCTTCAGCTTGAACGGACGATCGGAAAGATCGACGTCGACAATCTGGTCGTACATCATCTTCGCGCCGACATGCTCCGCCTGCGCCTGCATCTGCTCCATCAGCCATGGACCCTGGATGACGTCGCGAAAGCCCGGATAATTTTCCACGTCCGTGGTGATGGTCAGCTGCCCGCCCGGCTGCATCCCCTGCACCACGATCGGCGCCAGCCCCGCGCGCGCGCCGTAAATGGCGGCGGAAAGACCGGCGGGTCCCGATCCCAGGATCAGCATGCGAGTGGAATGGGTTGCGGTCATCAAATACCCCGGCGTTTTCAAGATTCGTTCGTCGCGATGAAATAGGCCGCAACCGCGCGCACGCAAGCCCAAGCGGCCAATGCATTTCCTTGGAGTGGAGGAAGCTCAGCGATGCATCCCTATGGGCAACCAGATGCGCCGACCCCAACTCAATCCAGCACGTTGGGCAGATCCTCGAACCCCTTGCGCAACGCCGCCGACCAGCCGAGCGAAAGCAGCTGGAATTCCTCGTTATCCGCCTCGATCCGCCTGCGCACCTTGAAATCGAACTTGTCCCGTTCGATCACCGTCAGGTCCAGCGGCATCCCGACCGACAGGTTGGACCGCAGCGTCGAATCCATAGACACCAGCACCGCCTTGGTCGCATCCTCCAGCGTGGTATCGCGCTTGATGATGCGGTCCAGGATGGGCTTGCCATATTTATGCTCGCCAATCTGGAAGAAAGGCGTGTCCTCGGTCGCTTCGATGAAGTTGCCCGCAGAATAGACGAGGTACAGGCGCGGCTTGCCGCCCTTGCGCTGCCCCGCCACCAGAATGGAGGCGTCGGCGCCTGATCCCTGCATCTCTATGGTGCTGCGATAATGGTTCTGCATATCGCACATCGCGTCGCCGACCAGTTGCGCGACGCGGTGCATGGTGGGGCAGTTCAAGATGCTCTCGATATCGGGATCAAGCTGCGAATCCTTGATCGCCCGGCCCAGCTTCGCCTTCACGCCCTGCGTGATCGACAGGTTCCCCGAACACATCAGGGTGATCGCGCGTTCGCCAGTGATGCTGTAGGTAAAACTCTTTCGGAAGCGCGCGATATTGTCCATGCCCGCATTGGTGCGGGTGTCGGACAGCATGACCAGACCCTGATCAACGCGAACCGCCACACAATAGGTCATTGCCCGCCGGGCTCCTATCCGTTCGTACAAGCCTGCGGGATGGACGGCTGGGCGCATTGTTGCTGCTGCCGTTGCAACTGCCGTTCCTCCACCCCTTCTTCCGCCTGCGCGATACGGACGTCCGCGTCAATCCAGATATCGCCCGCCACCGTGACGAAGCCCCTGATCGGCGCGGCGTCGTCCGCATCCAGCCCGGACGCGAGCCGCAGATAATGATCCGTCACGCAGACACGATTGGACGGGTCGAACCCCACCCAGCCAAGATCGGGCAGCCACGCCTCCACCCATGCGTGGGTTTCGTGCAGCGCCATCCCCTCCTGCGCCAGCAGATATCCGGTCACATAGCGCGCGGGCACGCCCATGGCGCGGGCGCCCGCGATGAAGATCTGCGCATGATCCTGGCAGACTCCCGCACCCAGCGCGAAAGCCTCCGCCGCCTCCGTCTGCGATGTCGTGACGCCGCTGCGATAGGCGACCGCGTCCCTGACCGCCGCGCACAACAGATGCAGCCATGTCAGCATCCCCCCATCCTGCGGCAGTGCCGACGCCATGGCCCTTATCGCCTCCGATGCGCGGGTCAGCGGCGTATCGCGCAGGAAATAATGCGGATGCACCGCGCCCGAAGCGGGGCCCAGCACCCCGCTGGTGTCATATGTCTCCACCAGCCCTTCCGCCACGATGACGGCATCGTCCATCCGGTCGTGCCGGACCCATATCGCTTCCATCTCGCCCAGGCTGTTGGGGCGAAAGCCCTCGACAGGCTCGCCGTTCACGGTCACCTGCCATTCCAGCACCTTCTGCATGGCGCAATCGGCCGGCATCAGCTTCAGGCGCATCGCCACCCGCCCGGCCGATGCGGGATAGCGGTAAGTCGTCTGATGGCGAACAAGCAGCTTCATGCCGCGTCCCGTCCCTTCATCCGAAATGGTAGGTCTGGGCGATTTCGCCGCCCAGCCGGTTGGTCATCTGGAGCCCGTTCTGCACCGTCTCATGCAATCCGGCGCGGAAAATCTCCCCGCTGTCGAGCTGTTCCAGATCGGTCACCATCTGCCGCACGGTCTGGTGGCATCGGCCCCGGCTGTCGTGCCAGCCCGCCAGCCGGTTCAGCCGGTAAGCCATCTGGTCGTAGCAATAGGCGACGCTGCGCGGGAACAACCGGTTGAGCATCAGGAAATCCGTGATCTGCCAAGGCGTATAGGTGCCGCCATAGACATGGTGATAGGCCCGCGAGCCCGACAGGGCATAGAGAACCGACGTCCACTGATAATGGTCGCGATTGCCACCGATCACCTCCGTTTCGGGCAGCAGCACATAATATTTGACGTCCAGCAGCCGCAACGTCATCTGCGCCCGCTCCAGCGCCGATCCGACCCGCAGGAAATCATGACCCTCATTGCGCAACTGCCCTGAATAGGCCGCGCCCCGGAAGGTCATGACCCGCGTCTTGACCCAGTCGATCAGCGCGGGAAGCTGCTGCCGCGCCTCTGCGACGTCATAGCTGTCGAGCTTGCGCCACCCTTCGTTCAGCGCCTCCCACATATCCTGAGTCAACATTGTGCGGGCCGACTTGGCATTGGCCCGCGCCTTGAGCAGGCAGGAACGGATCGAACTGGGATTGTCCAGATCGAGCATCAGATAGGATACGGCGGCGCTCTCCGTCACCTGCACGCCTTCGGGGAACTCCCCCTCATTACCCGTCGCCCGCACGACCGATCGCCATTCGTCGCGATGATGCGCACCTGGCAGGATCGCCATGCGCTGTCCCATGGTCAACAGCCGCGCCGTCGCTTCCGCCCGCTCCATATAGCGCGCCATCCAGAACAGATTTTCGGCGGTGCGGCTCAGCATGTGCGGCCTTCCTCAATATCAAGGTCCGTTCGGGCTGAGCGAAGCCGAAGCCCATGTCCCAGCGCAGGCGAAGACAACTCGCCTCGTCCGTTCATGCCCTCCGGCAGGATCATGGCAAACGGATGCATGCTGTTCATCCCGGTTAGTCCTGCAACACCCATGTATCCTTGACCCCGCCCCCCTGGCTTGAGTTGACCACCAGCGACCCTTCGGTCAGCGCCACGCGGGTAAGCCCGCCGGGAACCAGCCTGATCTGCTTTCCGACCAAGCAGTAGGGCCGGAAATCCGCATGCCTGCCCACCACCGCCGCCGGTCCCAGAGTCGGCACAGTCGACAGGTCCAGCGTCGGCTGGGCAATGAACTCGCCGGGATTGGCCCTGATGCGATCGGCATAGGCGGCGATCTCTTCCCGCGTCGCCTTGGGCCCGATCAGCATGCCATATCCGCCCGATCCATGGACTTCCTTGGCGACCAGTTCGTGCAGATGCTCCAGCACATAGGCGCACTCGTCCGGCCGGGAACATTGCCATGTCTGGATATTCTCCAGGATCGGCTGCTCCCCCAGATAGAAGCGGATCATTTCGGGCACGTAGATATAGACGGCCTTGTCGTCCGCGATGCCCGCTCCCGGCGCCGACGCCAGCGTCACGCCGCCATTGCGATAGACGTTGAAGATGCCCGGTATCCCCAGCAGACTGTCAGCGCGGAAGACGAGCGGGTCGAGATATTCGTCATCGATCCGGCGGTAGATCACATCGACCTGACGAGGCCCCAGCGTGGTCTTCATCCACACCCGGTCCTCATCCACGAACAGGTCGGCGGGCTCGACCAGTTCGATGCCCATCAGGTCGGCCAGGAAACTATGTTCATAATAAGCGCTGTTGAGCGCGCCGGGGGTCAGCAGCACCACCACCGGATCGCCCGAACAGGCGGGCGGCGCGACCTCCTTCAGGCTTTTCAGCAGTTCGGCGGGATAATCGTCCACCGGCGCCACTATCCCCTGCCCGAACAGTTCGGGGAACATGCGCGTCATGATCTCCCGGTTTTCCAGCATGTAGGATACGCCGGACGGGGTCCGGCAATTATCCTCCAGCACCTCGAACCGCGCAGGGCCGGTGCGCACGATGTCGATCCCGACGATGTGGCTGTACACCTTGCCGGGCGGGGTGAAGCCCGCCATCTCGGCCAGATAGGCGCTGTTCCGGTATATGATGCCGGCGGGCATGATCCCCGCCTTCACGATCTCCCCGCGATGATAGACGTCGTGCAGGAAGGCGTTGAGCGCCCTCGCCCGCTGCCGGATGCCCCGGTCCAGCACCCGCCATTCCTGCGCTGTGAAGATGCGCGGCAACAGGTCGAACGGAATCAGTCTTTCCGGGTCGCCTCCCTCACCATAGACGGCGAAGGTGATGCCGATGCGGCGGAATATCGCCTCCGCCTCCTCCAACCTGCGGTTGAGCCCGGCAATGCCTGTCCGCTCCACCCAGTTCTGCACTTCGGCATAGCAGGCGCGTAGCGAACCGTCGGGCTCAAACATTTCGTGGAAGGGCAAGGTGTCGATCCTCCCTCGGCGGCAACCGCCGGTTGTGCATTGCAACATTAGTGCAACGCGACGGCGCGATTGCAAGCGCAAAACGCGTTTTCCGGCGGAAGGCTGCCAAAATTGTCGCGCGCGGCAAACATGGCAGAATTTACGGCAGCGCCATGCAAACCCCGTTGACCCCGCCGACGACCCTGCTTATAGCGCGCCCTCACCGCAAGGCCGATGGCCCGGCGCAGCCCTTGGGGCGGAGTAGCTCAGCTGGTTAGAGCAGCGGAATCATAATCCGCGTGTCGGGGGTTCAAGTCCCTCCTCCGCTACCACCTAAAACCTCCCGAAATCAGCGGCTTTCCCGCTTGCGTTTCCGATGCGTGCCAGCATCCGCAAGCTGGTGGACAAATGTCCTGCGCCTTCGCCCGAAATGCTTTGTTACAGACGCTACACCTTTCGGATCAGGCTCCATGGTAGGGCGATCTGATCAGGAAAGGAGAGACTATGGCTTTTTCATCCATATTGGTCGCCATCGACATCAACGATCATGACCATGCCAGGTCGGCATTGGAAGCGGCCCGCGCTCTCTCTGTGAGCGGCGCGAAGGTGCATATTCTCTATGTGCGCTACTTCCTGCCGGTGAATTATGAAGGCATGATCACGGTCGATTTCGACACGCAGGAAATTGGCGAGGCCCAGCGCCTGATCGACCAGTGGAAGGTCGAGTTCGGGCTGGAAAAGGCTACATTCGTCTCCCGCCGCGGCCGCGTCCGCGACGAAGTTCTGGACGAAGCGCAGCATATCGGCGCTGACCTCATCGTCATCGGATCGCATCAGCCATCGCTGTCCTCGCGCGTGCTGGGCTCCAATGCCGCCGCGATCGTCCGCAACTCGCCCATCAGCGTCCTTATCGCGCGGCAGGGCAAGGCCGCCTGACAAGGGGCCAGGCGCAAGCGCGGGGGCGATCGGCCGGCTCAGCCGGGATGCTTTCGGCAACGAAACATGATAGGCAGGCCCTTTCACAGGGAGAGAGCGCCATGCACCGAGTCATCGCCCTTGCCGCATCCATCGCCTTGCTGCCTGCGCCTGCCTACGCCCAATCCTCCCTCTCCCCCGCCGACCGCGCCGCCGCCTTCCGCGCTGGCGGGTTCAAGCTCGCGGGCAAGCAATGGCGCGCCTGCGGCGATCCGGGCACGCCAAGCTACAGTCCGGGCACGATAGAGACAGTCCGCGACCTGAACGGCGACGGCAGGCCGGAAGCTGTCATTACCGAGGGGTCAACCTATTGCTTCGGCATGACGGGCATGGGTTACACGATCGTCAGCAAACAGGCCGACGCCACCTGGAAGCGGATCACCGCGAACCAGGGCATTCCCACTTTCCTGCCGACGAAGGGCGCGGGCGGATGGCCGGACATCGAAGTTGGCGGCCCCGGCTTCTGCTTCCCGGTCGAACGCTGGAACGGCAAGCAATATGTCCTGAACCGTCACCAATATCAGGGAAAGCCCTGCCGCCCGCAACGATAAACGGCCCCGCAACGGCTCGGCGCATCAGCCGATCGGATGCCAGATGACAGCATAGAGGCGGTCAAGCGGCAATCAAACTCGGCACCATCAGATCGGCTTCATGCTCACGTGCCTTGCCCAACTCATGACGGGCCTGCATCCGCATCAGGGTCTCGGCCTTCACGCCAAAGGCATGTTCGAAGCGGATCGCCATATCAGCGGACAGGGCCGCTCGACCGTTGAGAAGTGCGCTGATCGACTGCCTGCTCACTCCAAAAGCCTTGGCGAGATCGTTGATCGAAACGCCGTGGGCCTCGACAATCTCGGTCTTGAGCCACTCACCCGCATGGATCGCGAACGATGGATGAATCTTGATAGTCATCAGTGATAATCCTCCAGGTTCAGATCTACGATCGCGCCCCGCCCGTCGATTACAAAGGTCAGCCGCCAATTGCGTGTCACGGTCATCGCCCATGTTCCTGCCCGGTCGCCGGTGAGGGGATGAAGACCGTAATTTGGCGGCGTCGAAAGTTCATCCAGCGTCTCAGCATCGATGATGAAGTTAATCATCTTGAACAATCGGTCGACCAGGCCGCCGGGCAATCCTTTGGGTTTGCCAGTCTCCAAAAACCGCCGTAGCGCCTTGTGGGCGACGCTTTCAATCTCCATGAATGGAAAGTATCGCTTTCCGTAGATATGTCAAGTGTCGCTTTACATAAAGCCCTGTTGCCGGTGCTTTCACGCCGCAGGCGCGGCCTCAAATCTCCAGTTGCGATCCCAGTTCGACGACGCGGTTCGTTGGCAGCTTGAAGAAGGCCATCGGGCTTTCCGCATTGCGGACCATCCACGCGAACAGCCGCTCGCGCCAGATCGCCATGCCCGGACGCGACGAAGGCACCAGCGTTTCGCGGCTCAGGAAATAGCTTGTGTCGGCCACGCCGATCGGCCCGCCGCAATCCCGCACCGCCTTCATCGCGGCGGGCACGTCCACATTTTCCATGAAGCCGTGGCGCAGGATCAGGCGGTAAAATCCCTGGCCATGATCCTGCGCTTCCGTGCGCCCGTCGAACGGCAGGTGCGGCACATCCTCGGTCCGCACCGTCAGGATGATGTTGCGTTCGTGCAGGATGCGGTTGTGCTTCACATTGTGGAGCATCGCGGGCGGCACGCCTTCGGCCGATGACGACAGGAAGATCGCCGTGCCCGGCACCCGCTTTAGCGACGGCCCTGCCGACCGGATGAACAGGTCGAGGTCCATCGCATCCTCTCGCAGAGAATTGCGCATGATCCGCCGCCCGGTCGCCCATGTCGTCAGCACCAGGAAGGACAGCGCCGCCACCAGCAGCGGGAACCAGCCGCCATCGGGTATCTTGGTCGCCGTGGACAGGAAATAAGCGCCGTCGATGATCAGAAACAGCCCCGTCACCCCGGCCGCCAGCAGCCGGTTCCAGCGCCACACACTGAACGCCAGCACGCCCATCATGCAGGTCGTGATCACCATCGTGCCCGTCACCGCGATGCCGTAGGCGGCCGCCAGATTGCTGGAACTGCCAAAGCCGAGCACCAGCAATATGACGAAGACCAGCAACGCCCAGTTGATCAGCGGCACATAGATCTGCCCCGCCGCCGAAGCGCTGGTGTGCAGGATGCGCAACCGCGGCAGGAAGCCCAGTTGCACCGCCTGCCGCGTCACCGAAAATGCGCCGGATATGACCGCCTGGCTTGCGATCACCGTCGCCAGCGTGGCGAGGATCACCAGCGGCAGCCGCGCCCATTCCGGCGCCAGCAGGAAGAAGGGGTTCTGCGCCGCCGCCGGATTGTCCAGCAACAGCGCGCCCTGCCCCAGATAGTTGAGCATCAGGCAAGGCAGCGCCGCATAAAGCCACGCGATGCTGATCGCCTTGCGCCCGAAATGGCCCATGTCGGCGTAAAGCGCCTCCGCCCCCGTCACCGCCAGCACCACCGACCCCAGCGCCAGAAAGGCGAGCCGCGGGTCAAGCTGAAAGAAGTGAAACGCCCAGGCCGGGTTGATGATCTGGAAGATTTCCGGGTGCCGCAGGATATTCGCGATCCCCAGCACCGCCAGCGTCAGGAAATAGACCGCCATCACCGGCCCGAACAGCGCGCCGACCTTCGCCGTGCCAAAGCTCTGGATGACGAACAGCGCGATCAGGACGCAAATGGCGATCGGCAGCACCAGCGGGCTCAATCCCGCCTCCACCACCGTCAGCCCCTCGATCGCGGAAAGCACCGAAATCGCCGGAGTGATGATCGCATCGCCATAGAAAAGCGATGTCGCCAGCACCCCGAGCGCCGTGATCGCAGGCGTCCAGCGCCCGCTGCCCAGCCTGCGCCCGATCATAGCCAGCAACGCCATGCTGCCGCCTTCGCCATCATTGTCGGCGCGCATGACGATGAACACATATTTGACCGTGACGATCATCATCATGGTCCAGAAGATCAGCGACAGCACGCCGTAGATATGGGCCGGATCGACCGTCAGCGGATGATGCCCGACGAAGCTTTCCTTCAGCGCATAGAGCGGCGACGTGCCGATATCCCCGAACACCACGCCCAGCGCCCCCAGCGCAAGCGCGGGAAGCGGCCCGCGCGCGCCATGGGCGGCGCCCCGGCCGGTCAGCTCATCATGCATCGACATGCGCACGAGTCCCCTTTTGCGAGGCCGCCTATGCCACATTCGCCAGGGGGTCCGCCACCGGGGAAGCGGCGGCCGCAGGCGCAATCTTCGTCAACCGCCCCTTGCAACCCCCGGCAAAGCGCGCCAATGACGGCTCCAATGCACTTTTTCGAGAGGATTGGGGGCCGATGAACCATTATGACGTTGTGATCGTGGGCGCCGGTCATGCCGGGGCGCAGGCCGCGATCTCCCTGCGGCAGCTCGGCTTTGAAGGGTCCGTCGCCATGATCGGCGATGAAAAGGACCCGCCCTACGAGCGCCCTCCCCTTTCCAAGGAATATTTCGCGGGGGACAAGAGCTTCGACCGCATCCTGATCCGCCCGGCCAGCTTCTGGGCCGAACGCAATATCGACATGCTGCTGGGACGCCGGGTGAAGACCGTCGATGCCCAGGCGCACGTGCTGACCGCGGGCGATGAGCAGATCGGCTATGGCAAGCTCATCTGGGCGACCGGCGGCAGCCCGCGCATGCTGACCTGCAACGGCGCCGACGCGTCCAACGTCCATGCCGTCCGCCGCCGCGACGATGTCGACGCGATGATGGCGAAGCTGGACCAGATCAACCATGTGACCGTCATCGGCGGCGGCTATATCGGCCTGGAAGCCGCCGCCGTCCTCAGCAAGTTCGGCAAGAAGGTCGTGCTTCTGGAAGCGCTCGACCGCGTTCTCGCCCGCGTCGCCGGGGAGGAACTGTCCCGCTTCTACGAGGCTGAACATCGCGCCCATGGCGTCGACCTGCGCACCGGCGCGAAGATGGACTGCATCGAAGTGCGCGATGGCAAGGCAACCGCCGTGCTGATGCAGGATGGCGAGCGGATCGAAACCGACATGGTGATCGTGGGCATCGGCATCATCCCCGAAACCGGCCCGCTGATCGCGGCGGGCGCGGCGGGCGGCAATGGCGTGGACGTGGACGAATATTGCCGCACCAGCCTGCCCGACATCTATGCCGTGGGCGACTGCGCATCGCACGCCAACCGCTTCGCCCGTGGAGCGCAGATCCGCCTGGAATCCGTGCAGAACGCCAATGATCAGGCAAAGACCGCCGTGGCGCACATCATGGGCAAGGAAGAAGCCTATGACGCCGTGCCATGGTTCTGGTCCAACCAATATGACCTGAAGCTCCAGACCGTGGGCCTTTCCACCGGCCATGACCAGACCATCCTGCGCGGCGACCCGGCAACCCGCAGCTTTTCGGTGCTTTACCTCAAGGCGGGCAAGCTGATCGCGCTCGATTGCGTCAACGCCGTCAAGGATTATGTCCAGGGCCGCGCCCATGTCCTGTCCGGCGCGGTGCTCGATCAATCACAGCTTGCCGACTCGTCGATCCCTCTCAAGGAAGTCGGTCTGGCCTAAGGCGAATGGCGGACCCTATGCTCCCGCGAAAGCACTCGAACGGGACAAGCGGCTCGTAAGAGCCCGGTCCCGCGTCGATGCTATTCGCGGCCGCCTGAAACCCGCTACCCGCGAAAACCCGCTTTCACCGCCAGTTCCCAAGGCCCGCCCCGATAATAGTACGCCGCAAGTCCGCTGATCCGCAGCGGACGCGGCCGGAATCCCGCGCGCAGTTCATCAGCCAGCGCGCGCGCCTGCCCCGGCGGAACCTTGTTCTGCACCGTCAGATGCAATCTGGGCCGCGCCTGATCCTGCGGCGTCAGCAGCCCGGCGAAAGCCTCCGCCAACTCCTCCCGGATCGAAAGCAGCCCTTCGCTCTCCACCTGAAAGGCGACCCCTCGCCCCAGGAACAGCACACCGGTCAGCGCCGCCGCCGGAGCCGGTTCCGCACAGAGCCGCTTCATCCGCTCCGCCAGTTCGGGCAGCAGCGATGGCGGCAGATGGTGGAACAGCGTGATATGCGCGGGCACAAGGTTGCGCTCCGGCGGGAAGTGCGCCCGCCGCAGCCCATCCGCCCAGGCAAAGTCCTGCGCCCCCATCAGCGCCGTCACGACGATCGGCGCGCAGGCCGGGCCGTCAGTCAGCCGGATGCGCTTTCAGCCACTCCAGCACCGGCTCAGGGCTGCTCATGCCATAGGGATCGTCATCCTCGCCCACATCGTTGATGCCGGGCTCCTCGAACCAGGCGACGATTTCGCCATCATCCACCACCATGGCATAGCGCCAGCTACGGTCGCCAAAGCCCAGATGGTCCTTCTTCACCAGCATGCCCATCCGGCGCGTGAAGTCGCCCGACCCGTCCGGCAGCAGCTTCACATTCTTGATGCCCAGATGCTTGCCCCACTGGTACATGACGAAGGCGTCGTTGACCGATATGCAATAGACATCGTCCACGCCCAGCGCCTTGAACTCGTCATAATAGCGCTCGAAGGCGGGGCATTGTTCGGTCGTACAGGTCGGCGTAAACGCGCCCGGCAGGGAAAAGACGACCACGCGCTTGCCCTTGAACAGGTCGCCGGTCTGCACATCCTGCCAGCGAAAGGGGTTGGGCCCGCCCACGCTCTCATCGCGCACACGGGTTTTCAGCGTCACATCAGGCACAGAACGTCCCAGCATCGTCGCATCTCCTTGTCTTCACGCGCTCCCGCGCCCTGCCGCCGCACGTGGGATGCGGCAATCAGGGCATGGAACACCCGGCAACGCAAGCCGATCCTTCCACCATCCCACGTTAATGGTATGGCGTGGCTAGTGCGGGACCGCGCCCAGCTCGAAGCCGGTTTTGTCATGCAAGGCGAAACGATCCACAATGTCCGCACTGGCGCGGTTATAGCCGGTCACCTCGACCGAGCGGCCATCGCGGCGCAACCGCGCCACGATCTTGTCGAGTGCCCCGACGCCGGAAATGTCCCAGAAGTGCGCTTGTGACACGTCGATGCGCACGTCTTTTGCTGTATCCTCCGCCTGGAATGCGCGCGTGAACCGCTCGACCGATGCGAAGAAGATCTCGCCGGTGACGCGATAGGTCGCCTGCGTTCCGTCGCCCGTGACTTCGCGCTCGACAGAAAACATGCGCTGCACCTTGGCGGCGAAGAAGATGCCGGAGAGCAGCACGCCTGCAAGCACGCCAAGCGACAGATCATGGGTCGCCACGACCACGATCACGGTCGTCAGCATGACCACCGAAGAGGTGGGCGGATGCCGGCGCAGGTTCGCGATCGAATTCCAGCTGAACGTGCCGATCGACACCATGATCATGACGGCGACCAGCGCAGGCATCGGCACGCGGCCGACATAAGGTCCAAGGACCGCCAGCAGGAAAAGGAGGAACGCGCCAGCGACGAAGGTCGATAGCCTCCTGCGCCCGCCGGAGGTCACGTTGATCACCGACTGGCCGATCATCGCGCAACCGCCCATGCCGCCGAACAGGGCCGCAACGATGTTGGAACCGCCCTGACCGGCGCATTCCTGGCGCTTGTCGCTGTCGGTGCCGGTCATGTCATCGACGATCTGCGCGGTGAGCAGCGACTCCAGCAGGCCGACCGCCGCCATCGTGAGCGAATAGGGCAGGATGATCCGCAGCGTGTCCATCGTCAGCGGAACGTTGGGCAGGGCCAGGCTGGGCAGCCCCTCGGGCAGCTTGCCCATGTCGCCCACCGTATGGACGGACAGGCCCAGGCCGATGCTGATCGCGCTCAGCACCAGGATGGCTACGAGCGGCGACGGGACCGCCCTGGTGATGCGGGGAAAGCCGTAGATGATCGCCAGACCTCCGGCGACCATGGCGTATGTCTCCCATCCGACGCCGGTAAGCTGCGGCAGTTGCGCCATGAAGATCAGGATCGCGAGCGCGTTGACGAAGCCGGTGATGACCGATCGCGACACGAACTGCATGACAAGGTCGAGCCGCAGCAGACCGGCGATGATCTGAATGACGCCCATCAGGATGGTGGCGGCGAACAGATATTCGACACCATGCTCGCGCACCAGCGGCACGACGAGGATGGCGACGGCGGCGGTGGCTGCCGAAATCATGCCCGGACGGCCGCCGATCAGGGCGATGGTCATGGCGATGGTGACGGAAGCGTATAGACCTACGCGCGGATCGACACCCGCGATGATGGAAAAGCCGATCGCTTCGGGAATGAGCGCGAGCGCGACGACAATGCCCGCCAGGATGTCGCGGCGGGCGGCGGCGCCGTCAGTGAACCACTGGCGGCGGTAAGCGGGAAGATCGAATGTCATTGAAAATCCACAACAGGGCACCGGACGCCGAACGGCGCCTCAGCATTGGTGCATGTTGTTGTCCGGCGGATCAGCGGCCGGAATAGCCACCCGGACTTTCACCGGGTCCTTGCGAATGCGAGCCCTATAGAGGGCGCATGCCGGTGAATCAACAGGCCTGCGAAAAGGCGGCTATTGAAAGAATGGCCAGCCCTCACCCAAAAATCCTCCGCATCAACGATGGGGAGGGGGACCATCGACTGAGCCGATGGTGGAGGGGAAAATGCGCCACCAGCCCCCTTCTCCACAGCCTGCGACCCCTTTCCCCAAGCCTACAGCACAGGAAGCATCAACACGCCTCAAACGGCAACCGGAACTCCACCCCTCAAAGTTCGCCCCGCGCCCGCCGGATATCGAACCATTTCCGCACATTCTGGTTATGCTGCTCCAGCGTGTCGGCAAAGATATGCCCGCCCTTCCCGTCCGCGACGAAATACAGCGCCTTCGTCTGCGCGGGCTGCAACACCGCCAGGATCGACAGCCTGCCCGGATTGGCGATCGGCCCCTTGGGCAGGCCCGTCATCGCATAGGTATTATAATCGTTGACCGCCGCGATTTCCGACTTCTTGATCCGCCGCCCCAGCGGCTTGCCCTTCGTGATCGGGTAGATGATCGTCGGATCCGCCTGCAACATCATGCCGGTTTTCAGCCGGTTTCCATAGACGCCCGCGACCATCGGCCGCTCGCTTGGCACGGCGGTTTCCTTTTCCACGATGCTGGCAAGGATGATCGCCTCGCGCGGGGTCTTGACGACAGCGGCGGGCGAACGCTCCGCCCACAGCTTCGCCAGGGTGCGCGTCATCGCATCCTGCATGCGCTTGAGCACGGCGGCGCGGCTTTCCCCCTTGTCGAACGCATAGCTGTCGGGAAGCACGCTGCCTTCGGGCGGAACCTCGATCGTGCCGGTCAGCTGATCGTTCGCCATCAGCCGTTCGTAGACCAGGATCGACGGCATGCCTTCCGGGATCGTCACCAGCCGCGTCAGCGTCTTGCCGCCTTGCAGGATAGAGAAGATCTCCGCATTGCTCGCGCCCTTCGGGATCACGAACTCGCCCGCCTTGATCGACTTGCCGCGCCCGAACACCTTGGTCCGCGTCAGGAAGGCGTCGGCGGAGCGCACCGCCCCGGCCCGCTTGAGCAGCACCGCCGCATCCGCGATCGACGCGCCTTCGGGCACGACGACATTGATGTCGCTCGCCGCCGGTCCCGCCTCGGTCCAGCCATGGACGAACCGGAACGCCACAAAGGCCGCGACGGCCAGGCCGACCAGCAATATGCTACAGCCAAGCCGCCGCATGGAAATGGCCTCAGATCGCCTTCATGATGAGCGAGGCGTTGGTGCCGCCAAAGCCGAAGCTGTTGTTCAGCACCGCGCGCACCTTGCGCTCCTTGGCCACGTGCGGGACCAGGTCGACCCCCGCGCAGCTTTCGCTCGGCTCGTCCAGGTTCAGCGTCGGCGGCACGATCTGGTCGCGCATCGCCAGGATGCAGAAGATGCTCTCCACCGCGCCCGCGCCGCCCAGCAGGTGGCCGATGGCCGACTTGGTGCTGCTCATCGACATGGTGGCGATATTGTCGCCGAACAGCCGCTTGACCGCGCCCAGTTCCAGCTCGTCGCCCAGCGGGGTCGACGTGCCATGCGCGTTCACATAGTCGATGTCAGACAAGCTGAGGCCCGACTTCCTGAGCGCCATTTCCATCGACCGATAGCCGCCATTGCCCTCCGGGTGCGGCGCCGTGACATGATAGGCGTCCCCCGACAGGCCATAGCCGATCACTTCGGCATAGATGTGCGCGCCGCGCTTCCTGGCGCGTTCATATTCTTCCAGCACGACCACGCCCGCGCCTTCGCCCATGACGAAGCCATCGCGGTTGACGTCATAGGGGCGGGAAGCCTTTTCGGGCGTGTCGTTGAAGGCGGTGGACAGCGCCCGCGCCTGGGCGAAACCGGCGATGCCGATCGGGCAGATCGCGCTTTCCGCACCGCCCGCCAGCATGACGTCGGCATCGTCCATCGCGATCATCCGCGCCGCGTCGCCGATCGAGTGCGCGCCGGTCGAGCAGGCCGTCACGACCGCATGGTTCGGCCCCATCAGGCCATATTTGATCGAGACCTGCCCGGAAATCAGGTTGATCAGGCGCCCATGGACGAAGTGCGGGCTCACCCGGCCCGGCCCCTTGTTCGCCAGCACCAGCGACTCGCTTTCGATCCCCGGCAGCCCGCCAATGCCCGAACCGATCGAGCAGCCCGCGCGCAGCCGTTCCTCCTCGCTCATATTGTCCAGCCCCGCGTCGCGCAGCGCCTGGCTGGCGGCGGAAATGCCATAGACGATGAAGGGATCGACCTGCCGCTGGATCTTGTGATCGACGTCCAGACCAGGATCATAGCCATATTCATGATCCGCGGGCTTTACCTCGCACGCGATGCGGCATTTATATTCGCTGGCGTCGAAGCGCGTGATCGTCGCCGCGCCGGACTTTGACGCGATGATATTCTTCCACGAGGTTTCGACATCTCCGCCCAGCGGGCTCACCATGCCGAGGCCGGTTACGACGACGCGACGCATATATCTGCTCCGAAAAACTTCACGAACTTGCGCCGTTCCTTAGCTGCTTCCAAAGCGCTTGTGAACGGCGGTCCAGATACGAAAAGGCTCCCCAAGGTCCGGTCTGCCCGGACAGGAGGAGCCATTCCCTTCACAACGTACGGCGGCCGCAACCCTCCGGGATCGGGCCGCCAGACGTTCTTACTGCTTGCTGTCGATATAATCGATGGCATCCTTGACGGTGGCGATCTTTTCAGCCGCGTCGTCAGGGATTTCCACGCCGAACTCTTCTTCGAACGCCATCACCAGCTCAACGATGTCCAGGCTGTCTGCGCCCAGATCGTCGATGAAGCTTGCGTCTTCGGTCACCTTTTCGGCTTCGACGCCCAGATGTTCGACGACGATTTTCTTAACGCGATCCGCGGTCTCACTCATGAGTGGTCCTTTTTACTGGGTATCGTTGAGGTTATGAATAACTGTTAAGGCATGCCCTAGAGCCAAGCCCCGTGCGAGGCAAGAGGCAAGAAACGATCGAAAAAGATGATTTCCGTCCCCTCCGCTCGCCCGGATGGCACAATGCGGCGGCGTTGCAAAGGGACTTGGCGCTCGTCCCGCCCGCCGCAATGCACGCCGCGCGCGGTCAGATCATCGCCATGCCGCCATTGACGTGCAGCGTCTGCCCGGTGACATAGCCTGCCTCCCTGCTGGCCAGATATACGACCGCCGCGCCGATATCCTCGCCGCTGCCCAGGCCGCCCGCCGGGATCTTCTGGAGGATCGCGGCCTTCTGCGCTTCGTTCAGCGCATCGGTCATCGCCGACCGGATGAAGCCCGGCGCGACGCAGTTCACCGTGATGCCTCGGCTCGCCAGTTCCTGGCCCAGCGACTTCGACATGCCGATGATGCCCGCCTTCGACGCGGCATAGTTGGACTGGCCCGGATTGCCCGTCACCCCCACGACCGAGGTGATGGAGATGATGCGGCCGAAACGCGCCTTCATCATCGGCTTGGCGGCGGCGCGGGCAAGGCGGAACGCGGCCTCCAGATTGACCGAGATGACGTCCGACCATTCGTCGTCCTTCATCCGCAGGATCAGGTTGTCGCGCGTGATGCCTGCATTGTTGACCAGAATGTCGATCTTGCCGCCTAGCGCGTCCACCGCCTGCGGCACCAGCGCATCCACCGCCGCCGGATCGGACAGGTTGCAAACCAGCGTCTCATGGCCCCCGCCCAGCTCCGCCGCGAAAGCCTTCAGCTTCTCCTCATTGCTCCCCGAAAGCGTCAGCCGCACCCCCTGCCCCGCCAGCGCCCTGGCGATCGCCGACCCGATCCCCCCCGAAGCGCCCGTCACCAGCGCGGTCATGCCTGTCAGATCGAACATATTTCTACTCCCTTATCTTTTTGTTCGCGCAGAGGCGCAGAGGACGCTGAGTCCTTATGATTGTTCACGAGGCGGCGGATACCTTCCTTCATCGTCTCCGCGCCAAAATTCAGGATCAGCCCTACGGGCTGCCGAGTCAGTCTAAGATAGGTCAGCAGTTGCTTGGCGTGGACCTTCTGAATCTGTTCAACCGATTTGATTTCGATGATCAGCCTGCCGTCCACCATAAGGTCGATACGAAATGCCGCTTCGAAACGCAGCCCGTCAAATTCTATATCGACCGGCCTTTGCCGATCGATCCGATACCCCAGGCGGGTCAGCTTCGCCGCGAGCGCCATTTCGTAGACGCTTTCAAGAAGTCCCGGACCCAGCTCGCGATGCATCTGCATCGCGATGCCGATCACATCCCTGGTGATGTCATCGATCGGTTTCACCCTCGCTCTGCGTCCTCTGCGCCTCTGCGCGCAACATCAAAAAGCCGCCAGCGCCGCCTCGACATCATCCATCGTCACGACGCTGCGCACGGTCGCGTCAGGCGCGATGCGCTTGATCATCGGGCCCAGCACCTTGCCGCCCAGTTCGACAAAGTCCGTCACGCCCGCTTCCCACATCGCCGCCACGGATTCGCGCCAGCGGACGCGGCCCGTCACCTGCTCCACCAGCCGCAGGCGGATCTCGTCCGGGTCGGCGATCGCGCTCGCAAGCACATTGGCATAGACCGGCAGCAGCGGCGTGTTGATCTTCGCGCCCGCCAGCGCCTCTTCCATCGCATCGGCGGCGGGCTGCATCAGCGGACAGTGGAAAGGCGCGGAAACCGGCAGCAGCACGCCCCGCTTGATGCCATGGTCCTTGACCATCGCCACCGCCCGCTCGATCGCGCCGCGATGGCCGGAAATGACCACCTGGCTCGGATCATTGTCATTGGCGACGGTGCACACTTCCCCTTCGGCGGCGGCATCGGCCAGCGCCTGCGCCTTGTCGATGTCCGCACCCAGCAGGGCCGCCATCGCGCCCTCGCCCACCGGCACGGCCGCCTGCATCGCCTGCCCCCGCAGCTTCAGCAGCCTGGACGTGGTGCCAATGTCGAACGCCTCCGCCGCACAGAGCGCGCTATATTCGCCCAGGCTGTGACCGGCGACGAAATCGCCCTTTTCCGCCAGCGAAAAGCCGCCTTCCTTCTGCATCACGCGCAGCGTCGCCAGCGCATTGGCCATGATCGCGGGCTGGGCATTTTCCGTCAGCGTCAGGTCGCTTTCCGGGCCTTCCACCATGATGCGGAACAAATGCTGCGACAGGGCGTCATCGACCTCCTGAAACAGTTCCTTCGCCGCCGGGCTCGCCTCGGCCAGCGCCTTGCCCATCCCCACCGACTGGCTGCCCTGCCCCGGAAATACAAATGCCCTCATCATCCACCTTAAACCAAAGAACGCTACGGAAAGCGCCGCTTCACCAAAACCGTTACACTTTACGACATTAATGGCGTTGAGGCATGGACGTCATTTCGGCACGTTCCCATGCGTTGCCCCATCCGCTCCCGCTATGTCTGCGGGCCCCTTTAACGACGACGGAGTGCAAGGAAAAGGTGCGATATCGCATTGCCTGGATTGCCGGACCGGCGCTGACCCTGTCGGCCTGCGCGGCTGGCCCTGACTACCGGCCGCCCCAGCCTGCGGCGCTTGGCGTGCCTGCATCCTACAGCCAGGGCGCAGCCGCCCCGATCGACGAAGCCGCGCTTGCAAGCTGGTGGACGCGGCTGAACGACCCTGTGCTCGACGGCCTGATCGATCGCGCCGTCGCCAGCAACCTCGACATCGCCCAGGCGCAGGCCCGCCTTCGCCAGGCGCGTGAATCGCTGCGCCAGGCGAACGCCGCCTTCCTGCCGCAGGTGAACGGATCGGGAAATGCAGGCCGCAACTATTCCAACCGTGGCGGCGCGACGCGGGTGGATGACAATGGCAACATCATATCGGGCGGCGCCGACCGCTGGAGCAGCAGCTATACGCTGGGCGCCAACGCCAGTTGGCAGCTTGACCTGTTCGGCGAACTGTCCCGCTCCTCCGAAGCCGCCCGCGCCGATCTCGCGGCATCGGGCTATGACCTTGCCAATGTGCGCATGACGATCATCGCCGAACTGGTCACCAACTATGTGCAGGCTCGCCTCGCGCAGGAGCAGCTACGCATCGCGCGTGAGACGGAGGCGGTTCAGAAGGATAATTTCGACATCGCCGGATGGCGCTTGCAGGCGGGCCTCGTCTCCTCGCTGGATGAACAGCAGGCCCGCGCCCAGCTTGCCCAGACCAGGGCGGCCATCCCGCAGCTTGAGGCCAGCCTGCGCGGCAGCCTCAACCGCATCGCCGTGCTGACCGGACAGGCGCCCGGCGAAGCCACCCGCGCGCTGGAAACGCCCGCGCCCATCCCAA